>DASVBQ010000349.1:0-7401 GCA_036375795.1 Actinomycetes bacterium | reverse complement strand
CTTGTTCCACCGGATCGCACCCATGACCGGGTACGTCGACTCGAACGCCGCGAGCTGCATGGAGGTCGCGGCGAGCAGGCCCGGCGCCAGGAACTCGAGGTAGCTGACGCCGTCGAGGGTGGCCGAGCCGGTGCCCTCGTCGACCAGCACGCCCAGGCCCAGCCCCATCGCCGCCAGGAAGCCGAGTGGCTGCAGCACCGTCGAGATCGAGGTGCCCCGCCAGGTGCGGCGGTACTGCGCCCGCCAGTAGTCGAAGGCGCGAGCCACCAGGGCGACCGTCGACGGCACCGGCCGGAGCCCGGCCGCGCCTGGGGCGGTCGAGGCGTGACCGAGGGCCTCGCCCATCAGTCGACCAACGTCCGGCCGGTCAGCCGCAGGAACACGTCCTCGAGGGTGCTGCGGCGGACGAGCACCGAGACGGCGGCGACGCCGAGCCGGTGCAGCTCGTCGCTCGCCGCGTCGCCGTCGTCGGCGTAGAGCAGGACGCGGTCGGGCAGCACCTCGACGCGACTGACGACGGCGTGCAGCGGGCGACCCGGCTCGGCGGCCAGGGCCTCGACCTTCTCACCCGCACTGTCGTTCTCGCCCGGGGCGAAGCGCAGCTCGACGACCTCGCGCGTGGACCACTCCCGGATCAGCGCTGCCGGCGAGCCCTCCGCCGCGATGCGGCCACGGTCCATCACGACCAGCCGGTCGCACATCTGCTCGGCCTCGTCCATGTAGTGCGTGGTGAGAACAAGGGTCACGCCCTGCTGCTTGAGACGGAACAGCCGGTCCCACAGCACATGCCGCGCCTGCGGGTCGAGGCCGGTCGTCGGCTCGTCGAGCAGGAGCAGCTCGGGCTCGTTGATCAGTGACCGCGCAATGGTCAGGCGGCGCTTCATGCCGCCCGAGAGCGGCTCGACCTTGCTGGCCGACCGCTCGGCGAGCTGCACGAAGTCCAGCAGTCGGTCGGCGCGCTCGGCGACCACGTGCCGCGGGAGCCCGAAGTACCTGCCGTAGACGAGGAGGTTCTCGCGGACCGTCAGCTCCGTGTCGAGCGTGTCCTCCTGCGGCACGACACCGAGCCGGGCTCGGATCCGCGCACCGTCGACGGCCGGGTCGTGGTCGAGGACGCGCAGCGTGCCGGCGGTGACCGGCGAGACGCAGCCGATCATGCGCATCGTCGAGGACTTTCCGGCGCCGTTGGGGCCGAGGAAGCCGAAGGCCTCCCCTCGCGCGACGTCGACGTCGATGCCGTCCACGGCGGTGAAGGAGCCGAAGCGCTTCACCAGCCCCCGGGCGTGGATGAGCGGAAGGTCGTCGGGCACTCATCCGACACTAGACGTCGGTCCGGACGAGGCCGACCGAGTTTCCCGGCAGGACGTCAGCGAAGTGGGTCGACTCCCAGGTCGCGGACGAACCGACGGGTGCCCTGGACCCGGACGTAGCCGAGCTCGGCGTTGACCCGGCGGATGCCGTCGTTGCCGGCCTCGTTGTCGGTGACCGCGCGCCGCCCTCCCAGAGCGGCCAGCTCCTGGTGCAGGCGCCGTTTCGCCAGCAGGGCGAGGCCCTGGCCACGGGCCATTGGCAGCACGCCCGTGTACAGGACGTGCCAGACCCCGTCGCCCTCGTCGACGGCGAGCGACATGGCAACCGGCCGGTCCTGCGACCGCACCAGCGTCAGCAGCCCGCGGTCGCCCAGGTCGCCGGCCGAGTCCAGCTCGTCGGCCCAGGTCCGGACGCCGATCTGTTGCGCCTCCGGCGAGGTGTCGCTCGCCGCGTACAACGACGCCACCGCGGCGTCCTCCCGCGTCGGGTACGGCTCGACGACCTCCACCGTGAAGCCGGGCGGCGGACCGGCCGGTCCGGGAAGCCCGGTGAGGTCCGCCTCGCTGGTGACCGAGTGCTGGAACTGGGCGAACCCGCGTGCCCGCACGAACGGCAGCACCTCGGCGTCGTCACGGTCGTCGCTGAAGGCCAGCAGCCGACCGGTGTCTCGCGGCAGCTCCGCGACCAAGGCGTCCCACAGTGCGCCGCCTGCACCGCGACGCCGTGCGGTCGCGGTGACGCCGATCCCCGCGGCCAGCGTGCCGTCGGGCAGCGACGGCGGGCGGACCAGCGCAGCCCGGCCCACGACGGTTCCATCCAGCTCGGCGACGACGTGGTACGTCGAATAGCGGGTGACCATCGCGACGGTTCGCGCCGCGACAGCCTCTGGCTCGCGCTTGATCTCGGCGAAGAGCGCCAGCAGAGCCGGCTCGTCACCCGCGCGGACCTGCCTGACCCGCATCCCCATCCCGGCCTCCCCGGCCCGACTCTAGGCCGGTGGCTGTCGGTGGCGTGGGCGAGAATGCCGGGGTGAGCCGGTTCTCTGCCGCGACCCAGTCGTGGTTCGACGCGTCGTTCAGCGCGCCGACCGCGGCGCAGGCAGGGGCGTGGGAGGCCATCGGCGCCGGACGCAACGCACTGGTCGTCGCCCCGACCGGCTCCGGCAAGACGCTCGCGGCGTTCCTGTGGTCGATCGACCAGCTGGCCCGGGAGCCGCGGCCGGCCGAGCCGCAGCGCCGCTGCCGCGTCCTGTACGTCTCGCCGATGAAGGCCCTCGCCGTCGATGTCGAGCGAAACCTGCGGGCCCCGCTGACCGGCATCCGCCACGCAGCCGCCCGGCTCGGGCTGCCCGAACCCGAGCTCACCGTCGCCATCCGGTCCGGCGACACTCCGGCCGACGAGCGGCGCCGGTTCGCCCGCACGCCGCCGGACATCCTCATCACGACGCCCGAGTCGCTCTTCCTGCTGCTCACCTCGCAGGCCCGCGAGTCGCTCCGGGGCGTCGAGACGGTGATCGTCGACGAGGTGCACGCCGTCGCCGGCACCAAGCGAGGCGCCCACCTCTCGATCTCCCTCGAACGTCTCGACCACCTGCTCGAGCGACCCGCCCAGCGGGTCGGCCTCTCGGCCACCGTCCGCCCGGTCGAGGAGGTCGCCCGGTTCCTCGGCGGACCGCACGACGTCGAGGTCGTCCAGCCGCCGGCCAGCAAGTCCGTCGAGCTCGAGGTCGTCGTCCCGGTCGAGGACCTCGGCGAGCTGGGGCAGGTCACCGGCGAGATCAGCGGGTCCGCCGCCGGTGACGAACGACGTACGTCGATCTGGCCGCACGTCGAGGAGCGCATCGTCGACCTCGTCGAGGCTCACCGGTCGACCATCGTGTTCGCCAACTCGCGCCGCCTCGCCGAGCGGCTGTGCGCCCGGATGAACGAGATCCACTACGAGCGCGTGACGGGCGAGCAGCTGCCCGAGCCGGGGTCGCTCTCGCCCGCGCAGGTGATGGCGCAGTCCGGCTCGTCGGCCGGGCGGCCGGCCGAGGCCCCCGTGCCGGAGATCGCCCGTGCCCACCACGGCTCGGTCTCCAAGGAGCAACGCGCCCAGATCGAGGAGGCGCTCAAGGCCGGGCGCCTGCCGGCCGTCGTCGCCACGTCCTCACTCGAGCTCGGCATCGACATGGGCGTGGTCGACCTGGTCGTCCAGGTCGAGTCGCCGCCGTCGGTGGCGAGCGGCCTGCAGCGGGTCGGCCGCGCCGGGCACCAGGTCGGCGCGGTGTCGAAGGGCGTCATCTTCCCGAAGTACCGCGGGGACCTCGTCCAGACCGCCGTCGTCGCCGAGCGGATGCGCGAGGGAGCCATCGAAGCCACCCGCTACCCGCGCAACCCGCTCGACGTGCTCGCCCAGCAGGTGGTGGCGATGGTGTCGGTCGACGAGTGGGACGTCGAGGTGATGTACGACGTGGTGCGCCGAGCGGCGCCCTACTCCTCGCTCCCCCGCTCGGCCTTCGAGTCGGTGCTCGACATGCTCGCCGGGCGCTATCCCTCGGACGAGTTCGCCGAGCTGCGGCCACGACTGGTGTGGGACCGCGTCGGCGGCACGTTGACCGGCCGTCCCGGGGCGCAGCGTCTGGCCGTGACGAGCGGCGGAACGATCCCGGACCGAGGACTCTTCGGGGTCTTCCTCATGGGCGAGAAGGCGAGCCGCGTCGGTGAGCTGGACGAGGAGATGGTCTACGAGTCGCGCGTGGGCGACGTGTTCACGCTCGGCTCGACGTCGTGGCGGATCGAGGACATCACCCACGACCGGGTGCTCGTCACGCCGGCACCCGGTCAGCCGGGCCGGCTGCCGTTCTGGAAGGGCGACGCCCTGGGCCGGCCGGTCGAGCTCGGGCGGGCCCTCGGCGCGTTCACCCGGGAGCTCGGCAGTCTCTCGGCGGCGAAGGCCCGGGCGCGGGTGCTGGCTTGCGGGCTCGACGAGTGGGCCGCCGACAACCTGCTCGCCTACCTGGCCGAGCAGCGCGAGGCCACCGGGCACCTACCCGACGACCGCACGATCGTCGTCGAGCGGTTCCGGGACGAGCTCGGCGACTGGCGGGTGGCGATCCACTCACCGTTCGGGGCACAGGTGCACGCGCCGTGGGCGCTGGTCGTGTCCGCCAGGCTGCGGGAGCGGTACGGCGTCGACGTGCAGGCGATGCACAGCGACGACGGCATCGTCCTGCGCCTGCCCGACGTCGAGCTGGACGCGACCGCGGACGGCAGCGTCCCGCACGGCGCCGAGCTCGCCGTCCTGGAGCCGGACGAGGTCGAGCCGCTGGTGACGGCGGAGGTCGGCGGGTCGGCGCTGTTCGCCTCCCGGTTCCGCGAGTGCGCGGCCCGCGCGCTGCTCCTGCCGCGCCGCAACCCCGGCCGGCGTACGCCGTTGTGGCAGCAGCGACAGCGCTCCGCCCAGCTGCTGTCGGTGGCGAGCGACTACGGCTCCTTCCCGGTGGTGCTGGAGACGATGCGCGAGTGCCTCCAGGACGTGTTCGACGTGCCGGGGCTCGTCGCGCTGATGCGCGACGTCGAGGCGCGCACCGTCCGCTTCGTCGAGGTCGAGACCCAGCAGCCGTCGCCGTTCGCCCGGTCGCTGCTCTTCGGCTACGTCGCGCAGTTTCTCTACGAGGGCGACTCGCCGCTCGCCGAGCGACGGGCGCAGGCGCTGTCCCTGGACGCGACGCTGCTCGCGGAGCTGCTCGGTCAGCAGGGCTACGGCGCGCTGCGGGAGCTGCTCGACGAGGACGCCGTGGCGTCGCTGGCCCGCGACCTGCAGCGCCTCTCCGACGACCGGCGGGCCCGCGACCCCGAGGGGGTGGCCGACCTGCTGCGCATACTCGGCCCGCTCACGACCGCCGAGGCCGTGGCGCGGGGGGCGACGCCGGTCTGGCTCGCCGGGCTCGAGGAGGCGCGGCGGGCCGTCCGGGTCCGGGTCGCCGGGGAGGAACGCTGGGCGGCGGTGGAGGACGCCGGCCGGCTGCGCGACGCCCTCGGGACGCCCCTTCCGGTGGGCATCCCCGACGCCTTCCTCGAGCCGGTGCGCGACCCGGTCGGCGACCTCGTGGCGAGATATGCCCGCACTCACGTGCCGTTTATGTCGACCGCGGTCGCCGAGCGGTTCGGCCTCGGGCCGGCCGTCGTGCACCAGGCGCTCGACCGGCTCGCGGCCGCCGGACGGGTCGTCGAGGGCGAGTTCCTGCCGGGGGGCGCGGGCACCGAGTGGTGCGACGCCGAGGTGCTCCGCACGCTGCGCCGCCGCTCGCTCGCCGCACTCCGCAAGGAGGTCGAGCCGGTCCCGGTGCAGGCGCTGTCGGCCTTCCTGCCGGCGTGGCAGCAGGTCGGTGGCCGGCTGCGCGGAGTCGAGGGCGTGCTGCGCGCGGTCGAGCAGCTGCAGGGCGCCCAGGTGCCCGCGTCGGCGCTCGAGTCACTGGTGCTGCCCGGCCGCGTGTCCGGCTACTCGCCGGCGCTGCTCGACGAGCTGTGCGCCGCGGGCGAGGTGCTCTGGCGCGGGCACGGGGCCCTGCCGGGAGCCGACGGCTGGGTGTCGCTGCACCTGGCCGACTCCGCCCACCTCACCATGCCCGAGCCGGACGCCGATGGCGTGGCCACACCGCTGCACGAGGCGGTGGCCGCGGCGTTGTCGGGGGGTGGCGCGTACTTCTTCCGCGGCCTGTCCGACGCGCTTGGCTCGACCGACGACCAGGCGCTGGTGTCGGCGCTGTGGGACCTCGTCTGGTCCGGCCACGTCACCAACGACACCCTCGCGCCGCTGCGGATCCTCGTGGCCGGTCGCGGCGCGCACCGGCCGCGCCGGCCCGTGCCCCGGGGCCGCTACCACCGCGGGCGTCCCGCGATGCCCAGCCGCTCCGGACCGCCCACCGCCGCCGGCCGCTGGTCGCTGCTGCCCGAGGTCGAGACCGACCCGACCCGGCGCGCCCACACGCTGGCCGAGGTGCTGCTCGACCGACACGGCGTGGTGATCCGCGGTGCGGTCATGTCCGAGCGGGCACCCGGCGGCTTCGCGGCCGTCTACCGGGTGCTGTCCACGTTCGAGGAGACCGGCCGGTGCCGCCGCGGGTACTTCGTCGAGGGCCTCGGCGCCGCGCAGTTCGCGCTGCCCGGTGCGGTCGACCGGCTCCGCGCGGTCTCCGCCGCGCTCGAGCGCTCCGCCGACCCGGCGCGCCACGGGGCCGGCGACGACGCCCCCCGAGCCCTGGTGCTCGCCGCGACCGACCCGGCCAACCCCTTCGGCGCGGCGGTGCCCTGGCCCGGCCGGGGGGAGGACGCCAGGCACAAGCCGGGGCGCAAGGCCGGGGCTCTCGTCGTCCTGGTGGACGGCCGCCTCGCGCTGTACGTCGAGCGCGGCGGTCGCACGCTGCTCACCTGGTCGGACGATCCGGCGGTCCTGCAGCCGGCCGTGGATGCGCTCTCCCTGGCGGTCCGGGAGGGGCACCTCGGGCGGCTGACCGTCGAGCGGGCCGACGGCGCAGGCGTGCTGGACTCCCCGCTGGGTCGGGCCCTGGAGGAGGCCGGCTTCCACGCCACCCCACGGGGGCTGCGTCTGCGGGCGTGAGCGTGCGGTCCCGCGACCGCTGCGCCCTCAGTCGTCGTCGTGGTCTCCGTTGTCGTGGTCGTCGTCATCGTCGTCGCCGTGCTCGAGCTGTCCGCGGACCTCGCCTCCCGGTGCCAGGGCGGTGTGGATGTTGACGTAGGCCACCTCGGCCCGGATCGCGTTCACCAGCTCGGTGAACTCGCCCGCAGCGATGCCCTGCGCCGCCGGTCCGATGACGTCCGCGGGCCGGATGGTCCCTGTGACCCTGCCGCCGACGCCCGCTGGGCAGGCCTGCGTCCCCGCCGGCCCGTTACCGAGGTTGGAGCAAAGGAAGACCGAGATGCCGCCGATGACGTCCTCTTGGCCGAAGTGGATGTGGGCCTGCTGCGCCGGTCCGCTCAGCCGGTCGTCGGTCAGCACGTACCTGATCTCCGGCGCGGACCGGTTGATCGCCGCGACAAAGGTCCCGCCGCCGCTCGTCGAGAAGGCGGGGACCTCCTCGTAGCCGGT
>DASVBQ010000281.1:0-9822 GCA_036375795.1 Actinomycetes bacterium | reverse complement strand
CGCCAGCAGGTCGGCGAGGTACTTCTCGCCCTCGGCCTCGGACCTGCCGTCCTCGAGCTGCGCGCCGTAGCCGGCCATCAGGTTCCAGCGGGCGCCGCCGGACGAGAACGGGTTGGGCGTGATGACCTCGACGCCCTCCTTGGTGAGGTCGTCCCAGCCCTGCACGCCCTCGGGGTTGCCCTTGCGGGTCACCAGGGCGACCACCGAGTTGGTGATCATGCCCTTGCTCTCGTCCGAGCTCCACGAGGCGTCGACGATGCCGGCGTCGACCAGCCGGGTCATGTCGGGCTCGAGGGAGAACATGACGAAGTCGGCGGGCAGCCCGGCCTCGACGGCCCGGCTCTGGTCGCCGGACGCGCCGTAGGACTGCTCGAACTTCACGTTCTGGCCGGCCTCGGTCTCCTGGAAGGCCGCGATGATCTTCTCGTAGGCCGCCTGGGGCGTCGAGTAGGCGACGAGGGAGAGGGTGACCTCCTCGCCGCCGCTGTCCCCGCCCGAGCCTCCGTCGGTCGAGGCCTCGGTGCTGGCGCACGCGGCGAGGGTCAGGGTGAGCAGTGCGGCGGCCGTTGCGGCCGCGACTCGCCGTGGAGCCTTGAACACCATTGGAAAACCTTTCTCCATTGAGAAACTGGTGTTCAGACTCTAAGCAGGTTCCGACGGATGTCCAAAATGTCCCGCGCGTCGGATGAGACGAACGTCTCGCCGGCCGCGACTCCGGCCCGCGCGCGGGCGGCGCGAGCGGTCCGGCGCGAGCGGTCAGCCGGTGCCGGTGCCAGTGATGGGTAGTCGGTGGCGGTCAGGCGTGCTGGGCCGGGATCGTGCCCAGCCGGCCGGCCTGGAAGTCCTCGAACGCCTGCCGCAGCTCGGCCTCGGTGTTCATGACGAACGGGCCGTACCACGCGACCGGCTCGCGGATCGGCGCCCCGCCGAGCACCAGCACGTCCAGGGCCGGCGTGT
Organism: Actinomycetes bacterium; assembly: GCA_036375795.1. Taxonomy (GTDB): domain Bacteria; phylum Actinomycetota; class Actinomycetes; order JACCUZ01; family JACCUZ01; genus DASVBQ01. The sequence goes on along the minus strand of DASVBQ010000281.1, from coordinate 8,865 downwards.
GCGAGTCCTGGGTGTCGTCGGCCTGCACGGACAGCACGTCGCCGGCGCCGAGCACCGCGAGCTGGCCGCTGCGCAGCGGTCGCCGCTCGGTGCCGACCGAGCCGGCCCCGCCGAGGGAGTAGACCAGCGCGTTGAAGTCCGGCCGCCACGGCAGGGTCAGCCGGGCGCCGGCCGAGATCGTGGCGTGGATCAGGGTGATCGGGGTGTACGTCGACCCGGGACCGTCGGACCCCTCGACGCCGGGCAGCGACCCGGCGATGACCCGCACCAGGGCGCCGCCGTCGTGCGACGACAGCAGCCCGACCTTGGCGCCGCGGATGTCCTGGTAGCGCGGCGCTGCCATCTTGAGGTCGCGCGGCAGGTTGACCCACAGCTGGAAGCCGTGGAAGAGCCCGCCGCTGACGACCAGGTGCTCGGGCGGGGTCTCGATGTGCAGGATGCCGCTGCCCGCGGTCATCCACTGGGTGTCGCCGTTGGTGATCAGCCCGCCGCCGCCGTTGGAGTCCTGGTGGGCCATCTCGCCGTCGATCATGTAGGTGACGGTCTCGAAACCGCGGTGCGGGTGCCACGGTGTGCCCTTCGGCTCGCCCGGGGCGTAGTCCACCTCGCCCATCTGGTCCAGGTGCACGAACGGGTCGAGCAGCCGCTGGTCGACGCCGGCGAACGCCCGGCGGACCGGGAACCCCTCGCCCTCGAGGCCCCGCGGGGCGGTTGTCACGGAGCGCACCGGGCGCTCCTGCGCTCCGAGGTCCGGGGAGGGCACGCGGGGCAGGGAGAGCAGGTCGTCCACGGTCACGGCGGGCATGCCACGCCGAACGCCCCCGGCCGGGCGGTCATTCCCGCGTCGTGAGAGCGTGCCGCGATGTCCAGAGACGGTGCGGAGCTCGCCGCGGTGGTGCTGGCGGCGGGTGCGGGGACCCGGCTGCGGCCGCTGACCGACGCACGTCCGAAGCCCCTCTGCACGGTCGGCTGCCGGCCGCTGCTCGACTGGGCGCTGGCCCGGGTCCGTCCGCACGCGGCGGAGGTTGCGGTCAACGTCCACCACCACCCGGAGCAGATGAGGACCGCCCTCGCGTCCCGGGGCGTGCACGTGTCGTTCGAGGAGCCGGAGGCCCTCGGGACCGCCGGGGCGCTGGGGCGCCTGAGGGGCTGGCTGGCCGGTCGGCCGGTGCTGGTCACCAACGCCGACGCGTGGTACCCGCCCGCGGGCGCCACGGCGGTCGCCGACCTCGTCGTCGGCTGGGACGGGGAACGGCCGCGCCTGCTGTGCGTCCGGACGGCCGGACCGGCCGACTTCGGCGACCTGCACTACGTGGGCACCGCCGTGCTGCCCTGGTGGGCGGTCCGCGACCTCGAGCCGGTGCCGTCCGGGCTGTACGAGGTGTCCTGGCGGGCGCTGCACGACCGGGGCGCGCTGGACCTGGTGGTCATCGACCTCGAGGCCGTCGACTGCGGCACCCCGGCGGCCTACCTGCGGGCCAACATGGCAGCCTCCGGCGGGGCGCCGGTGGTCGAGGACGGCGCCCGGGTCGAGGGCGAGCTGGTCCGCTCGGTCGTCTGGGCCGGCGAGGTCGTCCGACCCGGGGAGCGGCTGGTCGACGCGATCCGCGGGGCAGGGGTCACGTTGCACCCGCTCGACCCGCCGACGGAGGTGGCCCGGTGAATGACACGGGTGTCATTCCGCCCTACGATGAGCGCCACCAGGGGGCCGCGCCCGGACGGGGCGCTCCACACCGGACCGCAGCGAGGAGCGACATGGGCACGACGGACGCCGCCGACGCCTTCCGCCCCACCCAGCCCGGCGCCGACTCGCAGCTGTCGACGCGTGACCAGGAGATCCTCGCGTTCGAGCGGCAGTGGTGGAAGTACGCCGGTGCCAAGGAGCAGGCCATCCGCGAGCTGTTCGACATGTCCGCGACCCGTTACTACCAGGTGCTCAACGCACTGATCGACCGCCCCGAGGCGCTGGCCACCGACCCGATGCTGGTCAAGCGGCTGCGCCGCCTGCGCTCGGCCCGCCAGCGGGCCCGGTCCGCCCGGCGGCTCGGCATCGAGGTCTAGTCCCGCTACCCTCGACCCCCGACATGAGCTCCACCCTGCCTCCTCGCGAGCACCGGTCCCACCACCCCGAGCCCCGGCTGCGCCAGGGCGCGCACCGCGCCGGCCGGAGTGTCGTCGGGGCCCTCATGCCCTCGGCCCTCGCGGTCGCCGCGGTCGCGGCGCTGATCACGGCCCTGGCCGTCTGGCAGGGCGAGCCGCCCGACCAGCCGCGCGCTGCCGCCTCCACGACCCGCGAGTCCACCGGCGGCCCGGCCGAGGACCCGACGAGCACGCCCCCGTCCACCGCCGCCGCGTCGACGCCCGCCGAACAGGCCACCACGGCCGAGGAGACCCCGAGCGAGCCGGCCGAGGCCGCCTCTGACATGGAGGTGGTGGTCCTCAACCAGACCACCCGCGCGGGCCTGGCCGGTGACGTGGCCGAGACGCTGCGCGGCGCGGGCTGGACCGTCCCGGCGGTGGGCAACTTCCGCGGCGTGGTCCCGGCGACCACCGTCTACTACCCCGACGGCGCGGAGGCCGATGCGCTGGCCGCCGCGGCGGACCTGCCGACCGAGCCGCGGGTGCGGCCCCGGTTCGGCAACCTCTCGACGACCCGGCTCACGGTCGTGGTCACCGACTCCTACCCGGGCTGACGTGGCGCTGCCCACGCCCGCCACGCAGGCCGGCCGGGACGGCCTGGCCGCGCTGCTCGCGGCGCCGCGCCGGGCCCTCGTCGGGCTCGACTTCGACGGGACGCTCTCGCCGATCGTCCCCGACCCGGACCAGGCTCGCGCCCACCCCGACGTGCCGCCGGTCCTGCGCCGGCTGGCGGGGCTCGGGCTGCGGCTCGCGGTCGTCACCGGCCGGCCGGCCGCGCTGGCGGTGGAGTACGGCCACCTGGCCGACGTGCCCGGGCTGGTCGTGCTCGGCCACTACGGCCTGGAGCGCTGGGAGGACGGCGAGGTCACCGCGCCCGAGGAGGCCGCCGGGGTCGAGGCGGCCCGCCGGCGCCTGCCCGGCCTGCTCGCCGAGGTCGGGGCGCCCGACGGCACGTACGTGGAGGACAAGGGGCGGGCCGTCGCGGTGCACACCCGGCGGACCGCCGACCCGCAGGCCGCGTTCGAGGCCCTGCGCGCGCCGATCGACGCGCTGGCCGAGGAGACCGGGCTCGTCGTCGAGCCGGGCCGGCTGGTGCTCGAGCTGCGGCCGGCCGGCGGGGACAAGGGGGACGCGCTGCGCTCCCTGGTCGAGCAGGACCGCCCCTCGGCCGTGGTCTTCGTCGGGGACGACCTGGGTGACCTGGCGGCCTTCGCGGCGGTCGACGCGCTGCGGGCCGAGGGCCTTCCCGGGCTGCTCGTGTGCAGCGGGTCCACGGAGGTGGCTGCGCTCGCCGAGCGCGCCGACCTCGTGGTGGACGGTCCGGAAGGGGTGGCCGGCCTGCTCGGCGCCATCGCGGACCGGATCGCCACCGGCTGACCGACTAGATCGCGTCGACCTGCTCGGCGAGCCACTTCGCGGGTGGCAGGGCGCTGGCCCTCTCGGCGAGCCGAACGGTCCGCCCCCGGCGCTCGTCGTCGGACATGCTCAGCGCCTCGTGCAGCGCGTCGGCGGTCCCGGAGATGTCGAAGGGGTTGACCAGCAGCGCGTCCTCGGCGAACTCGTCGGCCACGCCGGCCTCGGCCGAGAGGACGATGACGCAGCCGTCGTCGGAGAGCAGCGGCACCTCCTTCGCGACGAGGTTCATGCCGTCCCGGACCGGGTTGACGAGCAGCACGTCGCCGACCCGGTACAGCGCGAGCGAGCGGGCGTAGTCGTCGGTCACGTCGAGGACGATCGGCCGCCAGTCCTCGGTGCCGAACTCGTCCTCGATCTCGCCGGCCAGCCGCTGCACCGTGGCGGTGTACTCGCGGTACTCCGGGAGGTCGTGCCGGCTGGGGTACGCCGACGCGAAGTGGGTCACCTTGCCCCGCCACTGCGGATAGCGACGGAGCAGCTCGCGGTAGGCCAGCAGCCCGCGCCCGATGTTCTTGGACAGCTCGGTGCGGTCGACCCGGACGATGGCCTTGCGGTCCTCCAGCCGGCGACGCAGTGCCGCGCGCCGGGACTCCACGTCGTGCTCGGCGGCCCTCGCCCGCATCGACTCGGCGTCGACGCCGAGCGGGTGGATGCCGAGGACCGTGGTGTGACCGGCGTAGGTCACGCGCTCGCCGTCGGTCTCCGCCCCGAGCACCTCGGCGCAGCACGCGGCGAAGGCCCGCGCCCAGCGCACGGAGTGGAAGCCTGCGTGGTCCGCGCCGAGCATGCCCAGCAACGTCTCGCGGGCGACGTCGCCCGGCAGCAGCCGGAAGTAGTCGACCGGCGCCCACGGGGTGTGTGAGAAGTGCCCGATCCGCAGGTCCGGCCGCAGGTCGCGCAGCAGTCGCGGCACCAGCGTGAGGTGGTAGTCCTGCACGAGGACCCGCGCCCCCTCGGCGGCCTCCACGGCCAAGGCGTCGGCGAACGCCTGGTTGTAGGCCTGGTAGGACGCCCACTCGCGCCGGAACCCTGCATCGAAGTTCGGCGCCGTGGGGATCGCGTAGAGCAGGTGGTGGACGAACCACAGCGTGGAGTTGGCGATCGCGTTGTACGCCCGGTTGAAGGTCGCCGGGTCGATGTCGAGCATCCGCACCGCGGTGCCGCCGGTGTCGTGCCCGTCGCGGTCGAGCCGGCCGTCCGGTGCCCGCCGGGCCGCGATGCGGTCGCCGTCGGAGAGTGCGGCGCAGACCCAGACGACATCGGGGCTGTCCATGCTGGACAGCGCCGTCACGAGCCCGCCTCCTCCCCGGCTGGCCTCCAGCGCGCCGGCGTCGGCCTCCCGGAACGAGAGCGGACCGCGGTTGGACGCGACGAGCAGGGTGGAGGTGCCGGGGTCAGCCATGGCGCCGATCATGCCCCTTCCCGCGTGCGTGCGTACCCGCCGTCCCCGAGGCCGGCGTGACGTTCGAAGACGTTGTACGTCGCGACGTCCCGGCAGCGCAGCCAGGACCACCCGGCCGCGAGGCCGTACAGGGGCAGCATGACCGGGCCGACGCACCAGGCGTACTGCGTCGCGTGCCGCGACTCGTGTGCGAGCAGCCGCGGCCGGCGGGCCAGGGCGCCGTCGTCGAGGCGCAGCAGCACCACGTTGCCCAGCGTGAAGGCGGGGGCCGGCGGGACCCGGAGCCGGTAGCCGCGGGCCAGCACCAGGCCGTCCGGGCCACGGGCGAGCCGGGCCCGGCCGAGCAGCGCCACGAGCACGCCGAGCGGCGTGGACAGGTTGACCACGTTGGCGACTTGGCGGAGGCGGAGCGTCGCGCGCACGCTCAGATCCTGCCTCGTCTCAGCGCGCGGACGGTGCGTCTCGGAGTGCGGAGACGCCGCCTACAGTGGCGATCACAACTGAACACCGCTCATCCAGAGGGGCAGAGGGAACGGCCCGACGAAGCCCCGGCAACCGCACCGAGCAGTCCGCGCAGCTGCGCCGCTCGGTCACGGTGCCAAGTCCGACCCGTCGCGATCGCGACCGGGACAGATGAGGAGAGGAACGTCCCCGTGACACCCAGCCTGACGACCGCCCCGACTGCCGCCACCGTCGGCGCGGCGAGCAGCCCCGACCTCGGCCCCGCCCGGGCGCTGTCCTGCCGGGAGTGCGGCGCGACCGTCGAGCTCGGTCCGTTCTACGCCTGCCAGGAGTGCTTCGGCCCGCTGGAGGTCGCCTACGAGTTCGGCCGGGTCACCCGCGAGTCCATCGAGGCCGGGCCGCGCAACATCTGGCGCTACCAGGGCCTGCTGCCGGTGCCCTCGCACGTGCGCGACACCCCGAACCTGGAGCCCGGCGCCACCCCGCTGGTGCCGGCGCACAACCTGGCCCGCGAGCTCGGCATGCGCGCCCTGTGGGTCAAGGACGACAGCGCGAACCCGACCCACTCCTTCAAGGACCGGGTGGTCGGCGTGGCCCTGGCCGCCGCGCGCGAGCTGGGCTTCACCACCCTGGCCTGCCCCTCGACCGGCAACCTGGCCAATGCGGTGGCCGCCGCCGCCGCGCGCGCCGGCATCCGCTCGGTGGTGCTGGTCCCGGCGGACCTCGAGCAGCAGAAGATCGTGACCACGGCGGTGTACGGCGGCACGCTGGTCGCGGTCGAGGGGACCTACGACGACGTCAACCGGGTCGCGTCCGAGCTGGCCGGTGAGCACGAGGACTGGGCGTTCGTGAACGTCAACGTGCGGCCGTACTACGCGGAGGGGTCCAAGACGCTCGGCTTCGAGGTCGCCGAGGCGCTGGGCTGGCGGCTGCCCGAGCAGGTCGTGATCCCCGTGGCCTCGGGGTCCCAGCTCACCAAGGTCGACAAGGCGTTCGGCGAGCTCGCCGCCCTCGGGCTCGTCGAGGGCACGCCGTACCGCATCTACGGCGCCCAGGCCACCGGCTGCTCGCCGGTCTCGGCGGCGTTCAAGGCCGGGCACGACGTCGTGCGTCCCGTGCGCCCGTCGACGATCGCCAAGTCGCTGGCGATCGGCAACCCGGCGGACGGCCCGTACGTGCTCGACACCACCCGCCGCACCGGTGGGGCCGTCGAGGACGTCACCGACGAGGAGATCGTCGACGGCATCCGGCTGCTGGCGCGCACCGAGGGGATCTTTGCCGAGACCGCCGGCGGCGTCGCCGTCGCGACCCTGCGGAAGCTGCTCGCGGCCGGGCGGCTCGACCCGGACGCCGACACCGTGGTCTTCAACACCGGTGACGGGCTCAAGACCCTCGACGCGGTGTCCGGTGTCGTCGGCCCGGCGGCCACGATCCCGGCCTCGGCCGACGCGTTCGCGGACGCCGGGCTGGCCTGACCGGGTGGTCCTGCCCCCGACCTGACACGGGCTGATGTCACGGATGTGCCGGTTGTCCTGTGCGACCGTGATCTGGGCCACTACGCTGCGGCTCGGTCGGGCCTCGAACTGCACACCCGAGATGCACACGTACGACATCGCGGCGCCCCGTCTCCCGGCGGGTCGAGAACGACCCGGGACCCGTGACAGCACGGGCCCCGTCGGCCCAGCACGCAGGAGAAGGAATGGCACAGGGAGCCGTCAAGTGGTTCAACAGCGAGAAGGGCTACGGCTTCATCGCGGTTGACGGTGGCGCGGACGTCTTCGTCCACTACAGCGCGATCCAGATGGATGGCTACCGCTCCCTCGAGGAGGGGCAGCGCGTCGAGTTCGAGATCTCGCAGGGGCAGAAGGGTCCTCAGGCGGACGCGGTCCGCGCCATCTGAGCCAGCTCGACACAGCACCACCGACGGCCCGGCCCCCCACGTGGGAGCCGGGCCGTCGGCATCTCGAGACGAGAGGCGACCCAGTGCGCAAGTACGTCATCGTCGGTGTCCAGGGCAGCGGCAAGGGCACCCAGGCCGCACTGCTCTGCGACGACCTCGACCTGGTGCACATCAGCGTCGGCGACATCTTCCGCTGGAACGTCCAGCACCACACCAAGCTCGGGGCCCAGGTCAAGCGGCTGGTGGCCCAGGGCGAGCTGGTCGGCGACGACCTCGTCGAGGGGGTGGTGCGCGAGCGGCTGGACCGCCACGACTGGAACTACGGGTTCGTCGTCGACGGCTTCCCGCGCAACGTCACGCAGGCCGAGTTCTTCCTGGAGAGCTACGACATCGACGGCGTGATCCACCTGGACATCCCCGACGAGGAGGTCCGGCGCCGGGTGCTCGCGCGTCGGCTGTGCTCACAGTGCGGCCTGGACTACAACCTCATCGCGCACCGGCCGCAGGAGCCGGACCGGTGCGACGTGTGCGGCGGCCGGCTGGTCAGCCGGCCCGACGACACCGCGGAGGCGCTGGACGCCCGCCTGCGCGACTACCACGAGAAGACCCGACCGGTGCTGGACCTGTTCCGGCGCAAGGAGGTCGTGGCCACCTTCGACGCCACCCGCAGCGTCGCGCAGGTGCAGCGCGCGATCCGCGACCGGTACTCGCTGCCCGCGTACGAGCCCGCCCCGGCCTAGCCCGCTTGCACTCCAGGGGGTCGAGTGCTAATCATTGTCGTTAGCACTCTCCGTGTGTGAGTGACAGAAAACGTCAGAACGACCGGATCCGGCCAGGTGAGGCCGGCGACGCCCGACGACGGAGTCGGGCCCCGCCAGCCGTCCGTCGCGGGCGCCACCGGATCCGCACCACCTCGACCGGGAGGACCGGAAACCGCATGGCAAAGATCATTGCGTTCGACGAGGAGGCCCGGCGCGGCCTCGAGCGCGGCATGAACCAGCTCGCCGACGCCGTCAAGGTGACGCTTGGCCCCAGGGGCCGCAACGTCGTCCTCGAGAAGAAGTGGGGCGCCCCCACGATCACCAACGACGGCGTCTCCATCGCCAAGGAGATCGAGCTCGAGGAGCCGTACGAGAAGATCGGCGCCGAGCTGGTCAAGGAGGTCGCGAAGAAGACCGACGACGTCGCCGGTGACGGCACGACGACCGCGACCGTTCTCGCCCAGGCGCTGGTGCGCGAGGGCCTGCGCAACGTCGCAGCGGGCGCCAACCCGATGGCGCTCAAGCGCGGCATCGAGAAGGCCGTCGAGCGGGTGAGCGAGGAGCTCTCCAAGATGGCCAAGGACGTCGAGACGAAGGAGCAGATCGCCTCCACCGCCTCGATCTCCGCCGCTGACCCGTCGATTGGCGAGATGATCGCCGAGGCGATGGACAAGGTCGGCAAGGAAGGCGTCATCACCGTCGAGGAGAGCAACACCTTCGGGCTCGAGCTCGAGCTCACCGAGGGCATGCGCTTCGACAAGGGCTACATCTCGCCGTACTTCGTG
>DASVBQ010000277.1:0-14409 GCA_036375795.1 Actinomycetes bacterium | reverse complement strand
GGTGTCGCGCACCTCCTTGGCCTTCTCGCCGAAGATGGCGCGCAGCAGGCGCTCCTCCGGCGTGAGCTCGGTCTCGCCCTTGGGGGTGGTCTTGCCGACCAGGATGTCCCCGGTCACCACGTCCGCGCCGATCGTCTTGAGGCTCTTCTGCCACTGCTCCTTGTCGCCGCTGATCTCCCAGCCGGTCTTGGCGACCCACCCGAGGTGGGTCTCGAGCACCTGGCCGACGTTCATCCGGCCCGGCACGCCGAGCGGGTTGAGCACGATGTCGACCGGGGTGCCGTCCTCCAGGAACGGCATGTCCTCGACGGGCAGGATCTTGGAGATGACGCCCTTGTTGCCGTGGCGGCCGGCCAGCTTGTCACCATCGGTGATCTTGCGCTTCTGGGCGACGTAGACCCGGACGAGCTGGTTGACGCCGGGCGGGAGCTCGTAGCCCTCGTCGCGGTCGAAGACCTTGACGCCGATGACCTTGCCGGACTCGCCGTGCGGCACCTTCAGCGAGGTGTCGCGCACCTCGCGCGCCTTCTCGCCGAAGATCGCGCGGAGCAGGCGCTCCTCCGGGGTGAGCTCGGTCTCGCCCTTCGGCGTGACCTTGCCGACCAGGATGTCGCCGGGGACCACGTCGGCGCCGATGCGGATGATGCCGCGCTCGTCGAGGTCGGCGAGGACCTCCTCCGAGACGTTCGGGATGTCCCGGGTGATCTCCTCGGCGCCCAGCTTGGTGTCCCGGGCGTCGACCTCGTGCTCCTCGATGTGGATCGAGGAGAGGACGTCGTCCTGCACCAGGCGCTGGCTGAGGATGATCGCGTCCTCGTAGTTGTGGCCCTCCCAGGACATGAACGCCACGAGCAGGTTGCGCCCGAGCGCCATCTCACCGTTCTCGGTGCAGGGACCGTCGGCGATGACCTGGCCGGCCTCGATCCGGGCGCCCTCGTCGACGATCGGGCGCTGGTTGAACGACGTGCCCTGGTTGGAGCGACGGAACTTCGCCACGCGGTACGTGGTGTAGGTGCCGTCGTCGTTCATCACGGTGATCAGGTCGGCCGAGACCTCCTGGACCACGCCCGCCTTCTCCGCGACGATCACGTCGCCGGCGTCCTTGGCGGCGCGGTACTCCATCCCGGTGCCGACGAACGGCGCCTCGGAGCGCAGCAGCGGCACCGACTGGCGCTGCATGTTCGAGCCCATGAGCGCACGGTTGGCGTCGTCGTGCTCGAGGAACGGGATCATCGCCGTCGCGACCGACACCATCTGGCGCGGCGAGACGTCCATGTAGTCGACCTCGGCGGCCGGGATGAACTCGACCTCGCCACCCTTGCGGCGGACCAGCACCCGGGCCTCGGCGAAGCTGCCGTCGGCGGCGAGCGGCGCGTTCGCCATGGCGATGACGTGCTCGTCCTCCTCGTCCGCGGTGAGGTAGTCGACGTTGTCGGTGACCTTGGCCTTGACGACCTTGCGGTAGGGGGTCTCGACGAACCCGAACGCGTTGATCCGGCCGTACGTCGCGAGCGAGCCGATCAGGCCGATGTTCGGGCCCTCAGGCGTCTCGATCGGGCACATGCGGCCGTAGTGGCTGGTGTGCACGTCGCGGACCTCGAACCCGGCCCGCTCGCGGGACAGGCCGCCGGGGCCCAGCGCCGACAGGCGGCGCTTGTGGGTCAGCCCGGCCAGCGGGTTGGTCTGGTCCATGAACTGGCTGAGCTGGGAGGTCCCGAAGAACTCCTTGATGCTCGCCACGACCGGGCGGATGTTGATCAGCGTCTGCGGCGTGATCGCCTCGACGTCCTGGGTCGTCATCCGCTCGCGGACCACGCGCTCCATCCGGGACAGGCCGGTGCGGACCTGGTTCTGGATCAGCTCGCCGACCGTGCGCAGGCGCCGGTTGCCGAAGTGGTCGATGTCGTCGACCTCGACCCGGATGCTGCGACCGGGCTTGCCGTCCCTGGCCATCGCCGGCATCTCGGTCTCGCCGGCGTGCAGCTTCACGAGGAAGCGGATCGTCTCGACGATGTCGTCGATCGTGAGCACGCTGGAGCCGACCGGCAGGTCGACGCCGAGCTTCTTGTTGATCTTGTAGCGGCCGACCTTGGCCAGGTCGTAGCGCTTCGGGTTGAAGTAGAGGTTGTCCAGCAGCGTCTGGGCCGCCTCGCGGGTCGGGGGCTCGCCCGGGCGCAGCTTGCGGTAGATGTCGAGCAGCGCGTCGTCCTGGCCGGTGGTGTGGTCCTTCTCCAGGGTCGCGCGGATCGACTCGTAGTCGCCGAACTCCTCGAGGATCTTGGCGTCGTCCCAGCCGAGGGCCTTGAGCAGCACCGTGACGGACTGCTTGCGCTTGCGGTCGACACGCACGCCCACCTGGTCGCGCTTGTCGATCTCGAACTCGAGCCAGGCACCCCGGGAGGGGATGATCTTGGCGCCGAAGACGTCCTTGTCCGAGGTCTTGTCGACCGACTTGTCGAAGTAGACACCCGGCGACCGGACGAGCTGGGACACCACGACTCGCTCGGTGCCGTTGATGATGAAGGTGCCCTTGTCGGTCATGAGCGGGAAGTCGCCCATGAAGACCGTCTGGCTCTTGATCTCACCGGTGGTGTGGTTCATGAACTCGGCGGTGACGAACAGGGGCGCCGAGTAGGTGATGTCGCGCTCCTTGCAGTCCTCGATCGAGTACTTCGGAGGCTCGAACCGGTGGTCGCGGAACGACAGGGACATCGTCCCCTGGAAGTCCTCGATCGGGCTGATCTCCTCGAAGATCTCCTCGAGGCCGGAGGTGGTCGGGACGTCGTCGCGCCCCTCCCCCTGGGCGGCCTCGACCCGGGCCTTCCACTTCTCGTTTCCGAGGAGGGTGTCGAAGCTGTCGGTCTGCAGCGCCAGGAGGTTGGGGACCTCCAGGGGCTCGCGGATCTTCGCGAACGAGATGCGACGCGGGGCTGTGCCGTGCTGGGTGGTGCTGTCTGAGCTGTTGGCGGGCTTGCTGGCGGTGCGCGAGGCGGCCAAGAGGGGTCCTTCCGAGGGCTGCCGGACTACCTGCTTCAGCGCATGCCGGACGGCCCGAGGCAAGGAGCCCAGGGTGAGGTCAGATGGCAGCGCAAAGCGGCAGCATACCCGGCGGGCACGCCGACCTCAAGTGGCCCCCCACGGGCGTCACCGCGGGGCCACCGACCGAACTCTCTCCGCTGTTGTCACGGCGCGAGCAGGATGGACCCGTCAGGCCGCGTCGTCAAGGCCTTCCGGCCCGCCACGCCGCGCGGCGTACGCCGGTCTCGCGGGCTAGAGCGCGTCCACGCCGCTCACCAGCCACTCCCCGCCGGAGCGGACCATGGTCATCCGCACCCGGTTGAGGTCGACCTTGGGCCCCTCGAGCCGGGTCGAGGTCGTCGTCTGGTCCACGAACAGCAGCACGACGACCCGGTTCTCGCTGGCCCGGACCACAGAGGACGCGGCGACGTCCGCGGTGACCACCGCCTTGACCTGCTCGGCGCTCGGCCGGACGACCTTCTCGGTGGTGGCCGCGTAGTCGTCGGCGAACCGGCCGGTCAGCACCTTGCCGGCCCGGGCGAAGTCTCGGTCGAGGTGGCGGTGGTCGTACGACAGCAGGGTGACCGCGTGCGCCTCCGCGGCCGCCTGCGCCTCGCGGCGGGCCTGCTCGACCCGGTCGTCGGAGCGGGCCCGGGCCCCGAGCAGCGCCGCGGTGGCGGCCAGCGCGACCACCACCGCGAGCGCCACGAGTAGCAGCACGTCGGCCCGGCGGGGCCGACGCGGACGGCCGGGGCGGCGCCGCGCCCGCTCGGCGGGCGGCTCGGCCGGTGGCGGCGGGGCCGGATGGTCGAGGACGGCGGTGCCCCGAGCGGCGGCCGCGTCGGGACCGGTGTCCGGGGTGCCGAGGCGGGAGCGCGCCCGCTGGCCCGCGATAGGTCGCTGTCGTGCCATGACGGTCCTCCTCAGCCCACGAACTGCAGGTCGGAGACGAGCCACCGGTCGCCGTCGCGGACCAGGTCCATCTGCAGCCGGTAGTGCCGCTTCTGCGGCTTCGGCTCGGAGGCGTTGGCCACCGTGCTGTCCGCGACGACCAGGACGCGCGCGGAGTCGTCGTCGTCGCTCACGATGCCGGCCTCGAGCACCTCGCCCTCCGAGACGGCCTTGTTGGTCGTCACCAGCTCGGAGAGGTCCTTGGTCCCGGCCTCGAACTGCGAGCGGAAGTCGCCGGTCGCGCCGTCGAGGACGCGGCCCAGGTCCCGGTCGAGCGCCCGGTAGTCGAGCGTGGTGAAGTTCACGGCCGCCTGCCGCGCGGTCTGCAGGACCACGGTGCGGCGCTGCTCACGCTCCTCGCCTGCCGAGAGCCGTGGCACGGTCAGGGCGACCAGGACGACGCAGGCGAGTGCGGCCGCCGCGAGAGCGACGAGCGCGAGGACCCAGCCGGCCGGGCGGCGTCGCGTCTCCGGGGCGGCCGGCTGCCCGGCGGTCACCGGCTCAGCGGTCCGAGCAACAGCCACTTCCACGACTCCTCTCCGAAGGTTCCGGCCTGCCCGCCCCGGGAGCCCAGGACGAGCGGGAGGTCCCCCGCACCCATGGCCAGACCGCTCGTCGCGTCGTACCCGGTCAGGTCCAGCGACGAAACCGTGTCGTCCCTATCGTCCATATTCGTCCCAGCCCTGCCCGAGTGGCCCCCGGGCACGGCCCGCGCGTAGCGGTTGCTCGGGGAGGGCGCGTTCTGGGCGCCGCGGACGCTGGTCTTGCTCCCCCGCGGCTCGGTGCACCGTGCGTCGAGGTTGGCCGGGACGTCCGACGTGGCCGCCGGGGTGCGCGTCCGGGTGCCCTCGTAGCCCGCCGTGCAGGACGGCGGGTTGCTGTTCAGCACCAGGCCGAAGTGCGAGGTCCCGTCGCCGGGGACGACCGTGTAGCCGCCGGCGACGGTGTCCGGGTAGGTGACCAGGACCTGCTCCAGACCGTCCAGCCGGGCGACCGTCACCTGCCCGGTGGTGAGCAGGTTGGCGAGCAGCGCCGAGATCGCGGCGCGGTTGTCCCGGACCAGGGTCCGCAGCTCCTGGGACGCGACGATGCCGTTGTCCAGCAGCTTGCGCAGGTCTCCGTCGCTGGTGCGCAAGGTGTCGCTGAGGTCGGCCAGGTCCGTCGAGAAGCTCCTGATCGCCGAGCCGGACTCCCGCTGGGTGGCGAGCACCGTCTTGCCGTCCTCGATCAGCCGGATCGTCTCCGGGAGGGCGTCGACCGCCTCGCGGGTGAGCGCGTCACCAGAGTCGAGCAGCCGCTGCAGGTCACGGCCGCTGCCGGAGAACGCGGCGCCCAGCTCGTCGATCACGACGACGAGGTCGCGCTTGTCGACCGACTCGACGAGGCGGTTGAGGTTCAGCAGCAGCGTCTCGGTCGGCAGCGGGGTCCGCGTCTCCTTCGCGGCGATCCGGTCGCCGTCGGCGAGGAACGGACCTCCCTGGGAGCGCGGCTGCAGGTCGACGTACTGCTCGCCGACCGCGGAGCGGTTCTCCACCACGGCTCCGGTGTCCGCCGGGACCTCGACGCCCTCGTCGATGCGCAGGTCGACGTGCACGCCGTCGTCGGCGAGTCGAAGCCGGTCCACCCGGCCGACCGCCACGCCGCGGTAGGTGACCTCGGCGTTCTCGAAGATGCCGCCGGACTGCGCGAAGTCGGCAGTGACGACGTACCCGTCGCCGAGCAGGGCGGCGCCGAGCCCGACGTAGCGGGCGCTCACATAGCTGACGCCCAGCACGGTGAGCACCAGGAAGGCGAGCAGCTGCAGCTTGGTGCCGCGGCGGATCACGTCAGGCCTCCCAGCATCAGGGCGGCCAGGTTCGTGTCGTAGGCCCCGCTGGTGGTGGCCTTCGGCGCGCCGATGCAGATGTCCCCGACGCACGTGCCGCCGCTGGTGGCGCCGCTGGACGTCGGGAGCGGAACGCTGGTCGACGGCAGCGGCACCCCGGGCACGGAGACCGACGGCGACGGCAGCGGCACCCCGGGCACGCTGACCGTGGGCAGCGACGTCGGCGGCTTCGGCACCGTCGGAAGGGCCGGCGGCGGCGGGCCGCCGATGTTCTTCAGGATCGAGCGCAGGTCGAGGTCGGCGGTGATGCGCAGGTTGGTGAAGTCGCCCTTGACCGCCCCGACCGACGCACGCGGGAACGGGTAGGTCACCAGCATCTCGAGCGCGTACGGCAGGCTCGCACCGGCCTCGGAGAGCCGGGTGAGGATGGGGTCGAGGGCCTCCAGGTTGGCGACCGTGTCGGCCTTGGACGCGTTGATGACGCGGGTCCCGACCCGGCCGAGGTCCGAGAGCGCGGTCAGCATCTCGGTGAGCTGCTCGCGCTGGTCGGCCAGCACCTTCAGGCCGGGGCCGAGGTCCTCGATCGCGACCGCGATGTCCTCCTTCTGCGCCTCGAGCCGCGCGGACAGCCGGTCCAGGCCGTCGAGCGCGCGCACGATCTCGCGCTTGTGCTCGTCGAGGCCGCCGATGAACGTGTCGAGCTGGCGGATCGCGCCCTTGATGTCGGCCTCGTGGCCTTGCATCGCCTTGGTCAGCTCGACGTTGATCGTCTTCAGCTGGGCGACGCCGCCGCCGTTGAGGACGAGCGAGAGGGCCGCGAACACCTCCTCGACCTCGGGATTGCGGCCGGATCGCGGCAACGGGATCGTGTCGCCGTCCTTGAGCCGGCCGACCCCGCCGCCCCCTGGCGGCGGGCTGAGCGAGAGGAACTTCTCGCCGAGCAGGCTGGTCTGGCGCAGCTCGGCGACCGCGTTGTCCGGCAGCCGTACCGAGTCGAGCAGCCGCACCCGCACCACGGCGTGCCAGCCGTCGAGCGAGACCTCCTCGACGGCGCCGACCGTGACGTCGTTGACCTTGACCGCCGACTGCGGCACGAGGTCCAGGACGTCGGCGAACTCGACCGTCACCCGGTAGACGTCGTCCCCGCCGGCCGCGCCTCCGGGCAGCGGGAGGTCGTAGACGCCCTCGCAGGCCGTCAAGGTCGTGGTCATGACGAGCGCCGCGAGCGCGGTCGCAAACCGCCGGGCCGTCACCGGGCACCTCCGAGGATGCCGCCCAGCGTCAGGTCGGGACCGCTGCTGCCGCTGGGCGGGACGATCTCCTTGCGCTCGAAGACCCGGTCGACCTGGTCGCAGACGCTCTCGGGCTCGCCCAGTCCGGTGAGGATCGAGCAGAGGTAGAGCGCCGGGTCGTCCTGCTGCGCCTCGTTGTTGCGGGTGTCCAGCGTGCCGGAGGCGGGGTTGAACGCGTTCTGCAGGTTCGACAGGGCGACCGGGCCGGCGTCGAGCACCTCGGCCATGGCGTCCTTCTGCTTGGCCAGCGTCCCGGTGATGTCGGCCAACCCGGCGATGTCGGTGGTGAGGTTCTTCCGGTTCTCCTTGACGAAGGCGGCGACCTCCGACAGCGCGACCGCGAGGTGCTTCAGGGCCAGCGCCAGCTCCTCGCGCTCGGCGGCCAGCTGGTCCGCGACGCTGGCCAGGTCGCTGTTGAACGCCTGGACCTGCTGGTCGCTGTCGGCCAGGGCCGTGGTGAACACCTGCAGGTTCCGCACGGTCGCGAACAGGTCCTCCCGGCCGGCGGAGAGCGTGGAGAGCGCCGTGGAGAAGTCCCGGACGGTCCGGTTGATGTTCCGGCCCTGGCCGTCCAGGTTGTCCGAGCCGACGGCGAGCAGCCGGGACAGCGCGCCGTCCTGGTTGGCGCCCTTCGGGCCGAGTGCCACGTTGAGGTCGTCGAGGCTGGAGAAGATGCGGTCCAGCTCGACCGGCACCGCGGTGCGCTCGAGCCCGATCCGGGCGTCGTCGGCCAGCGTGGGGCCGCCCTCGTACACCGGGGTCAGCTGCACGTAGCGGTCGCTGACCACCGACGGCGCGACGACCACCGCCTTGGCGTCGGCCGGGACGTCGTACTTCTCGTCGTAGCTGAAGTCGACCAGCACCCGGTCACCCACGGGCCGGACGTCGGTGACCTCGCCGACCTTCACGCCGAGGATGCGCACGTCCGACCCCTGGTACAGGCCGACCGCTCGGACGAACTCGGCGCGCGCCGTCCGCGTCCCCCCGCCGGGCCAGAGCACGACGACGAGCCCCGCGACGAGCGCCAGCGCGACGAGGCCGGCGACGGCCTTGGCTGCGCTTCCCATCGCCCGGCTCATTCGGCGCTCCCGGGTCCGCCCGGGACGGGCGCGAGGTTCTGGACGTAGGTGTCGAACCACCGGCCGTTGCCGGTCGTGTTGGCGAACACCCGCACGAACGGCGCGAGCAGCTCGATGCTGCGGTCCAGGCTGTCCTGGTTGGCCTGGAGCGTGGCGAGGACGTTCTCGAGGTTCTGCAGCGCCGGCCGGATCTGCGCCCGGTTGTCGCGCACCAGCCCGGTCAGCTGCTGGGACAGGGTGACCGTGTTCACGAGCAGCGTGTGGATGTCGTCGCGGCGCTTGCGCAGCTCCTGGAGCAGCAGGTCGCCGTCGGCGAGCAGCGTCACCAGCTCCTCGTTCCGCTCGGAGAGGACCCCCGTGACGCCCTCGGCGTGGTCGAGCAGCTCGCGCAGCTGCTCGTCCCGCGACGCGATCGTGCGGGACAGCCGGCCCAGGCCGTCGACCGCGGCCCGGACCTCGTCGGGTGAGTCGCGGAAGGTGGTCGCGATGGTGTCGAGAGCGGTGGCCAGCTGCGTGGTGTCGATGTCCTCGGTGGTGCTGGCCAGGTCGCTGAACGCCTCGACGACGTCGTACGCCGGCACGGTGCGGCTCATCGGGATCTCCCCGTCGAGCTCGCCCCTGCCGGCCGGCTCGAGCATGAGGAACTTCTGGCCGAGGATCGTCTTGATCCGAACCGACGCCCCGGTCTCGGAACCCAGACGCGTGGCGCGCTGCACCCGGAAGTCGACCCGGACGTGGTCCCCGTCGAGGTCGACGCCGGTGACCTTGCCGACCTTCACCCCCGCGACGCGGACGTCGTCGCCGGGCTTGAGCCCGCCGGCCTCCGACAGCGCGGCCGAGTAGGACCGGCCGGCCAGCAGGGGGATGTCGTCGATGTTGAAGGCGACCAGCAGCATCGCGAGGATCACGCCGAGCCCGACCGCCCCGATGACCACCGGGTTCCGGTCCCGGAACGGCGTGCCGCCGCCCCTCCTGCGCCGGGGAGACATCAGACTGCGCGCTCCGCCTACGCTCGTCCCTCGCTCCGGACGTCGCCGCGCCATCAGCCACACCTCGCGGCGCTCGAGTGGTAGTTCGGCGTGTAGGTGATCGTGTTGGACAGGATCACCCGGCCGGTGAAGTCGCAGAGGTAGAAGTTGAACCACGAGCCATAGGTGGCCGTACGGGTGATCGTGTTGAGCTTGTCGGGCATCCGCTGCAGCACTCCGGCGACGACCTTCTCGTGGTCGTCGAGGGTCTTGGTCACCTCGCCGAGCTCCCGGACGTCTTCCCGGATCGCGGGACGGGTGTCCTTCACCAGGCCCGCGGTCGACTCGGCAAGGCCGGCGATGTTGGTCAGGGAGGCGCCGATCGCCTCGCGGTCCTCGGCCAGCCCGCTGACGAAGCGCTGCAGCTCGAGCAGCAGGTCGGAGAGAGCCCGATCCCGCTCGTCGACGGTCTCGAGGACCGCGTTGAGGTTGTCGATCGTGCGGCCGATGACAGCGTCCCGGTCGGCGAGGGTCGAGGTCAGCGAGGCGGTGTGCGAGAGCAGCGAGTTGACGTTGCCCGCCTCGCCCTGGAGCGTCTTGATGACCTCCATCGCGAACGCGTTGACGTCCTCCGGGTTCAGCGCCGCGAACAGTGGCTTGAACCCGTTGAACAGCACGGTCAGGTCGAGTGCCGACTGGGTCTGCCGCAGTGGCAGCGTGCCGTGCTCGGTGAGCGGCCGGCCGGACCCTGCCCCCTCGGAGAGCGCGACGTAGCGCTGGCCCACCAGGTTTCGGTACCGGATGAGCGCCCGCGTGCTGGTCGCGACGGTGCGGTCGGAGTCGACGCTGAAGGAGACGAGCGCCAACGCTTGCTGCGGCCCCTCGGCGACGTCGATGGTCTCGACCTCGCCGACCCGGACGCCGGCGATGCGCACGTCGTCTCCCGGCAGCAGCCCTGTCGCGTCGCTGAACAGGGCCTTGTACGAGGTCGTGCCGCCGAAGCGGATGTTGCCGATGGTCGCCGCCAGGGTTCCGGTGGCCACCACGGTGACGGCGATGAACGCGATCAGCTTGATCAGCGAGGACGTGGTCTTCACGACTGGCGCACCGCCGTCCCGCGCGCCATCGGTCCGAACAGCAGGGTCGCGAGGTCGGGGACCTCGCCGGCCGCTACACCCATCTGCGGCGCCACCAGGGCGTCGACCACCCGCTGCTCCTCCTCGCTCCCGCTGCGGCCGCTGCTGGGGTCGACGAGGAAGCCCGGGACCGCGGAGCCGCTCGAGACGTCACGGGTGCCGTCGTCGAACGTGTTGCCCGGGAAGGGCACCGGCGGGCTGGGCACCCCGTAGCAGCGCGGCCCGCGGTTCTCGCCCCAGCGCGGCTCCTCACCCGGCTCGTACTGCGCGCGGGAGCGGACGACCTCGAGGGTGATGTGCAGCTCGCCGTTCGCGAACGCCTTGCCGATGAAGTCGTCGGACTGCGCCAGCCCGGTCAGCAGGCACGGGTACTCCGGCGAGTACTTCGCGAGCACCTGCAGGGTCGGCCGGCCCACCGCGTTGACCTGGATGATGCGGTCGTCGTTCGCCTCGAGGAACGTGCGTGTCGTCGTGGCGAACCCTGCCGTCCCGGCCAGGAAGCCGGCGTAGGCCTGCGACTTCTCGGCGATGGTGTCCGAGGACACGGCGAAGTTGCGCAGCATCCTGGCCAGGTCCGGCGCGGCGTCGGCGTAGATCCCGGCGACGTCGGCCAGGCCGGTGATGTCGGTCTTGATGGTGTCCAGCCGCGGGTTGAGCTCGGTGAAGTAGCCGTCGACGAGCTCGAGGTTCTCGCCGAGACGTTCGCCGCGGCCCTCGAGGGCGGTCGCGAAGGCGTTCAGCGTCGCGTTGAGCTTCTCCGGCTTGATGGTGCGCAGCAGCGGCAGCAGGTTGTCCAGCACGGTCTCGAGCTCTATCGCGGTGGCGGACCGGTCCTGCGGGATCACGTCGCCCTCGGCGATGCGGTCAGCCGACGGACGGGCCGGGACCTGCAGGTCGACGTACTTCTCGCCGAACAGCGTCTTGGGCAGCAGGCGGGCGCTCACGTCCTGGGGGATCAGCCCGGCGGTCTCCGGCTGCAGGGCGAGCTCGATGGTGGCCTTGTCGCCGTCCGAGCGGACCGCACGGACCTCGCCCACGATCATGCCGCGCAGCTTCACGTCGGCCGGCGGGGCCAGCTGGTTGCCGACGCGGTTCGTCTCGAGCGTGACGTTGACGACGTCGACGAAGGCCTTGTTGTAGATGGCCACGCTCAGCCCGACGAGCAGCGCGAGCACGAGCAGGAACACGATGCCGTACGTGCGCAGCAGCAGGCCCTGCGCCACTCCCGACCTCGCCGGTGTGTTCATCCCGCCAGCCGAACCGTGGTGGTGGCGCCCCAGATCGCGAGGCTGAGGAAGAAGTCGACGACGTTGATGGCAACGATCGACGTCCGCACCGCCTTGCCGACGGCCACGCCGACCCCGGCCGGGCCACCGCTCGCGGTGTAGCCGTAGTAGCAGTGGATCAAGATGATCACGACCGCGAAGACCAACACCTTGCCGAACGACCACAGCACGTCACCCGGTGGCAGGAACAGGTGGAAGTAGTGGTCGTAGGTCCCCTTCGACTGGCCGTAGTAGCCGGTGGCGATCAGCCGGGTCGCTGCGTAGGAGGAGAGCAGCCCGAGGACGTAGAGCGGGATCACCGCGACGAATCCGGCGATCATCCGGGTGGTGACGAGGAAGGGCAGGCTCGGGATGCCCATGACCTCGAGCGCGTCGACCTCCTCGCTGATCCGCATGGCGCCGAGCTGAGCGGTGAACCCGCAGCCCACGGTGGCCGCCAGCGCCAGGCCGGCCACCAGCGGAGCGATCTCGCGGGTGTTGAAGTACGCGGACACGAAGCCGGTGAACGCGGACGAGCCCAGCTGGTTGAGCGCCGAGTAGCCCTGCAGGCCGACCTCGGTGCCGGTGAAGAACGCGAGGAAGGCGATGACGCCGACGGTGCCGCCGATGACCGAGAGGGCGCCGGTGCCGAGGCTGACCTCCGCCAGCAGGCGCAGGATCTCCTTCTTGTAGCGGCGGACCGTGCGGCCGCTCCACCCGATCGAGCGCGCGTAGAAGCGCAGCTGCCCACCGAGCCCGACCAGCCCGTCGTCGACCGTCCGGAACGGTTTCTTGCCCCACGAGATCGCTCTCTGCGCTCGCGATCCCGCGGGGGCGGAGTTGCGGTGGGCGGTCTGGATCGTCATGCCTCAGCCGAGCTTCTGCGGGACGACCTGGAAGTAGATGGCCGTCAGGACGAAGTTGACGACGAACAGCAGCATGAACGTGATCACGACGGACTGGTTGACGGCGTCGCCCACGCCCTTCGGCCCACCACCCGCGGTCAGCCCCTTGTACGAGGCGACGATCGCGGCCAGCGCGCCGAAGATCAGCGCCTTGAGCTCTCCGACGTAGAGGTCGGGCAGCTGGGCCAACGCGGTGAACGACGCCAGGTAGGCACCCGGTGTGCCGCCCTGCAGAACCACGTTGAAGAAGTAGCCGCCGCAGACCCCGACGACCGAGACCAGACCGTTGAGGAGGACCGCGACGAGCATCGACGCGAGCACCCGCGGCACCACCAGCCGCTGGATCGGGTCGATGCCGAGCACCTGCATCGCGTCGATCTCCTCGCGGATCTTGCGGGCCCCGAGGTCGGCGCAGATCGCGGAGCCGCCCGCGCCGGCGATCAGCAGTGCGGTCACGATGGGGCTCGCCTCGCGGATGACGGCGAGCACGCTGGCCGACCCGGTGAAGGACTGGGCGCCGAGCTGGCGGGTCAGGTTGCCGAGCTGCAGGGCGATGACGGCGCCGAACGGGATGCTGACCAGCGCCGTCGGCAGGATCGTCACGCTGGCGATGAACCAGGACTGCTGGATGAACTCCTTGGTCTGGAACGGCCGCCGCGGCAGGGTGCGCATGACGTCCAGGCCGAGCGCGAACAGGTTTCCGCTCTGGCGCAGCGCGCCGACCGCCGGGTTGCTCACGGCCGGGCCTCCCACGCGGGGACGTGCGTCGTCGAGTGCCCGCGCTCGCGGTGGCCGTTCGCCGCCGGCTGCTCCGGGCCGGTGTGCTGCATCGGCTCGAGCGACGGCTGGCCGGACGCCTCGTCACGGTGTACGGCCTCGCCGCCCGGCGTGCGCGACTCGAACGAGCCGGGCGGCGGGGTCACGCCGTGCTCCCGGCACCATGCGCCGGGCTCGCGCGCCGTGGCGCGCCGGGACCCGTCGGTGGGTGTGAGCTGCAGCGGGATCGGGGGCAACGGCGGCAGCTCGTGCCCGGACGCCTGCTCCTGGGCCAGCTCGTCGGCGTCCTTCTCCTCCGCCATGCCGATCGGCCCCTGGCGCTGCGCGTTCAGGAACTGGCGCACGACCGGTTCCTGGCTGGAGAGCAGCATCTCGCGCGGCCCGAACATCGCCAGGTGCTGGTGGTACAGCAGCCCGATGTTGTCCGGCACGGTGCGCGCCGTGTTGATGTCGTGGGTGACGATCAGGAAGGTGGCCTCGATCGCCGCGTTGAGGTCGACGATGAGCTGGTTGAGATAGGCCGTGCGGACCGGGTCGAGGCCGGAGTCCGGCTCGTCGAACAGGATGATCTCGGGGTCCAGCACGAGCGCCCGGGCGAGCCCAGCCCGCTTGCGCATGCCCCCGGAGATCTCGCCGGGGAGCTTGGCCTCGGCCCCGATGAGGCCGACCATGTCCATCTTCTCCAGGACGATCGCCTTGATCTCGGACTCGCTCTTGCGGGTGTGCTCGCGCAGCGGGAAGGCGATGTTGTCGTAGAGGCTCATCGACCCGAAGAGCGCGCCGTCCTGGAACAGCACGCCGAAGAGCTTGCGGACCTCGTACAGGTCGTGCTCGCGCAGCGTGGTGATGTCGCGGCCCTGGATCGTGATCGAGCCGCGGTCGGGCTTGAGGAGGCCGACCAACGTCTTGAGGAAGACCGACTTCCCGGTGCCGGACGGGCCGAGCATGACCGAGATCTCGCCCGCGGGGAGGGTGAGCGACACGTCCTGCCAGATGACCTGGCGGCCGAAGGACTTCGTCAGCCCCTCGACGCCGATCTCGACACCCACGTGGACACCTCACCGTTCGGCGGACAGCACCTCGGAGGGGTCAACGAGCACGCGTCCGCCGGGTTACGCGCTGGCAACCGTGCCGTCACCAGACATCCGCGACCACCGCCAGACACACGAGAGGGGCGGCTGCCCGGGTGCCCG
>DASVBQ010000266.1:0-2821 GCA_036375795.1 Actinomycetes bacterium | reverse complement strand
GACGACCCGCGGCGACTCGGCACCGACTCGCGACAGAAGGTCGGCGAACGGCCGACCCCTCTCGTCACCGAACTGCAGGTACTGCCCCGGGTCCCAGTGCACGTCGCCCTCCGAGTCTCTTGATGTCGAGATATCTTGACTCAGCGAAATCTTGATGTCAAGAGACTCGTGATCGATACTGTCGCGGGACAGCCGAGCTCGGAAGGGGCCAGCGTGGAGGACGAGGTCGACCGGCTGGTCGCCGCCTGGGCCCGGGAGCGCCCGGACCTCGACGTCCGGCCGCTCGAGGTCCTGAGCCGGGTCACCCGACTGGCCCGCCATCTCGACCGCGCCCGTCGGACGGCCTTCGCCGCGCACGACCTCGAGACCTGGGAGTTCGACGTCCTGGCCGCACTGCGCCGCACCGGGCGGCCGTACGCGCTCTCCCCCGGCCAGCTGCTCGCACAGACCATGGTCACCTCGGGGACCATGACCAACCGGGTGGACCGCCTGGAGACTCGAGGCCTGGTGCAGCGGCTGCCCGACCCCGCGGACCGCCGCGGCGTCCGCGTGCGACTCACCCCGCGCGGCAAGGAGCGTGTCGACGCCGCCCTGGCCGATCTGCTCGAACGCGAGCGAGGGCTGCTGCATGGCCTCTCCCGCCCCGACCAGGAGGTGCTCTCCGGGCTCTTGCGCCGGCTGGTCCTGCCCTTCGAGGGCGACGCCTGACCCTCGGAGGCGACGCCTGACCCGGCGCGGAACTGAGTGGTTGACCTGGAGTGCACTCCAGGTTGCAGGGTGGTCGCCATGAAGACCGAGGACCACGTCGGCATCGGCGAGGCCGCAAGGCGATCGGGCCTGAGCGTGGACGCCTTGCGCTACTACGACCGCGAAGGGCTGCTCGGCGAGCTGCCCCGCGACCCGGCCGGGCGGCGCCTGTTCGACTCCACGGCGCTCGGGCTGCTGGACGTCCTGGTCGCGCTGCGGCGCACCGGCATGCCGATCGATTCCGTCCGGGAGTTCAGCCGGCACGCCCGCAGTGGCGACGACGCCACCCGGGCCGGCCGGCTCGCGCTGCTCAAAGCGCACCGCGAGCGAGTGCGTGCGGACCTGCGCCAGCTGGAGGCCGACCTCGAGCTCATCGACTGGAAGGTGGCCGCGTACACCGCGGCCGAGAACGGCGAGGACCCCCCGCCGAGGAGGGACGTGCGATGACGACGACCACGACGACCTGGACCGGCCGCACGAGGCTCGGCGCCCGCGGCCCGGAGACCAGCGCGCTGGGCATGGGCACCTGGGCGCTCGGCGGCCCGTGGACCTTCGACGGTCGGCCCGCCGGTTGGGGCGAGGTCGACGACGATGTGAGCGTCCGCGCCGTGCTTGCGTCCGTCGACGCGGGCGTGCGGCTCTTCGACACGGCGGACTGCTATGGCGCCGGTCACAGCGAGCGAGTTCTCGGCCGGGCCCTGCAGCAGCTGCCGGCGACGGTGCGCTCGGACGTCACGGTCGCCACCAAGTTCGGCAACCTGACCGACGAGAGGACCCGGACCGGCGGCGGCACGGACGTGACCCCCGCCGGGATGCGCCGTGCGTGCGCCGGGAGCCTGCGTCGGCTCGGTGTGGAGACCATCGACGTCTACCAGCTGCACGACGGGGTCAGCACCGCGGCGCAGGCCGAGGACGTGGTCGCGGTCCTCGAGGCCCTGGCCGACGAGGGGAAGGTGCGGTGGTACGGCACCAGCGTCGATGCTCCGGACGTCGTGCGCGTGTTCGCGCGGGCGCCGCGAGCGGTGACGGTGCAGACCCAGGTCAACGTCTTCGGGCGCAGCGACGCCGTGCTCGCCGCGGCACGGGATGGCGGGCTCGCGGTGCTCGCCCGCTCGCCCCTGGCGATGGGCCTGCTCGGCGGTCGGTACGACCGGTCGCGACGGCCCGCCTCCGGTGACGTACGGCTCGACACGCCGTGGTGGGACTACTTCGACGAAGCAACGATGCCCGGGTGGCTCGACCGGCTTGCCGCGGTGCGTGAGCTGCTGACCTCGGACGGTCGAACGCTCGCACAGGGCGCGCTCGGTTACCTGCTGGCACTGGGCGTTGTGCCGATCCCGGGGGCCCGCACGCCGGAGCAGGCGAGCGAGAACGCGGCGGCCCTGGCGCAGGGACCCCTGGACCCTGTGGTCGTCACCGAGATCGACGAGCTGCTGGCCGACTCACCCGAACGTCGCTGACGGCTCCCGACCTCGCCCGTGGAACGCGGGCTCCAACGGCCTCATCGGCCGTCACGCGGCGACGAACCGCCCCTCGACCAGCACCGGGACCACCTCGCTGGTGTCCACCTCGCTCGCGATCCGCACGTCCTCGGCGTAGCCCCGCTCGACCAGCTCCACACCGGACGGACAGAGCTCCAGCGGCCGGAGGGACCGGAACGCGAGGGCGGCCACCTCGGCCTCCGGCGTGAGCCGGGTCGCGGGGTCCAAGCCGCTGAGCCGGTCGACCACCGCGCCCGCGCCGACCAGGTCCTCGTACGCCGGGCGCAGCGAGCCGTCGCCCCAACGCTCACCGGCCGGCACCAGCCCGATGCGCTCGACGTCGCGCAGGTGACGCGCCACGGCGCTCGCGTTGCGCAGGCACGCCGCCACGACCGGCTGTGACCCGTTGACGGCCGAGAACGCGATCGACGAGCCGTTGGGCGACGGCAGGACCAGGCGGGTGTCGGCGTCGAGCCCGCGCAGGCTCGCCGGCGACAACGTCAGCCCCTCGTGCGACGAGCGACTGCCGGCGAGCACGGCGCCGATGTCGCGCGCGAGCTGCCCGGCGCTCTCACCCCCGGTGTGCGGCCACA
>DASVBQ010000236.1:0-18730 GCA_036375795.1 Actinomycetes bacterium | reverse complement strand
TTGTCGAGGTTCGCGTTGTCGGGCCAGCTGTTGAGGGGGGCGAAGCGCTGGGCGCCGTCGCCGCCACCGCCACGGCCGTCCTCGATCCGGTACGTGCCGGCGGAGTGCCAGCTCATCCGGATGAAGAGCGGCCCGTAGTGGCCGTAGTCAGCCGGCCACCAGTCCTGCGAGGTCGTCATCACGTCGATGACGTCCCGCTTCAGCGCCTCGACGTCGAGGGTCTTGAACTCTTCCACGTAGTCGAAGTCCGCGCCCATCGGGTTGGCCCGCGGTGAGTACTGGTGGAGAACCTGCAGGTTCAGCTGGTTCGGCCACCAGTCCTGGTTCGTCCTCGGCCGACTCGGCTTCGGAGTCGGTGTGGGGATTGCTGGGTTCTCGCTCTCGCTGCCGCGCTCAGACACGTCGGTCGTACTCCCGTCTCGCTGTTTCCTTCTGATGGCTGTTGCTCATGACCTGGGTTTCTCGGGATCCAAGCTGGCTACTTCCTGGTTACGGCCGCTGCGTGCACGCGGTCAACCGCCGGACGCAGCAGGAGTCGCCGCGACACACTCCGGACATCGGCCCCAGAAGATCACCTCGGCTTCGTCGATCTCGTAGCTCGAGTCGTCGGCCGTCAGGCAGGGGGCGTAGCCGACTGCGCAGGCGACATCAGCGATGGCACCGCACGACCGACAGACGACGTGGTGGTGGTTGTCCCCGACCCGCGCCTCGTAGCGTGCCACGGAGCCCTTCGGCTGGAAACGTCGCACCAGACCCGCGGCAGTCAGCGCGCGCAGCACGTCGTAGACCGCCTGATGGGACACCTCACCAAGATCCGCACGCACGACACCGATGATCGAGTCCGTGTCGGCGTGCGGATGATCGTGCACCGCGGTGAGCACTGCCACCCGAGGACGCGTCACACGCAGAGCCGCTTGCCGCAAGGTGCGCTCGAAGTCGGACGCCGTCGACACCCTCCGCAGTCTGGCTGACTTTCTGGAATCAATCAAGAACTCTGCCGGCCCCTGTTCTCGGGCTGGACGCGGCTAGGTGGTGGTGCTGCGCGTGACCCGGCGCAGGTACTCGTCCCGGTCGTAGGGGTTGTGGTCGGAGCGGTCCCGCCTCGGAGGCGGCCCCGTCACCGGCCGGAAGCGATCCGGTGCGGTCGTCAGAACCCCCTCACCGCGAGCCACGCCGGGAAGCGCGAGCAGCAGCGTGTGCACGGCCCCGGCGGGAACGTCGCCGGTGAGCGTGACGACGGGTGGCCGCGGATGGGTGGTGACCGGCACGGCGCCCACCGTGGCGAGCAACGCCAGCACTCCGGACAGAGTGTCCTCAGCCACCTCCAGGTCGAACCGGTGGATCGGTTCACACACCACGGTTCCCGCCTCGTTGAGCGCGGTTCCCAGGACCAGACGTGTCAGGTTGCGGAAGTCGCCCGCGGTGCTCGACATCGACTTGTCGAATGTCCCGTGCGAGTGGCTCTGCCGTGCCCAGTACCCGGCGTGCGTCATCACCACCCGGCAGTCGCGGATCTCCCACCCCAGACGGCCCTGCTGCAGGGTCGATCTCACGGCCGTCTCGACGGCCGTGAAGAACGCCGGCGGCATCGACCCGAGCTCGACCTGGAGATCGAAACGCACTCCGGCGCCAACGTCTGCCGGCTCCACGCACAGCCCCACCGTGGCGAGGAACGGGTTCGAGGGGGTGTTGATCACTTCCACCGCGTGCCCGGTGCCAAGGACCCGTTCGATGCAGATGACGGTGCTCTCCCGGAACGTCGCCTCGATGCCGTACTCCTCGGCCAGCAGCGCCCCGATCACCTCTTTCTGCACCTCGCCGTAGAGCGAGAGCTGCAGCTCGCGGCGTGCCCCGTCCTGCCGGAGGTCGATGAGCGGGTCCTGCTCCGCCAGCTGGGTGAGCGCACCGTGCAGCCGGCCCCTGTCGGCCTCGTTCACCGGCTCCACCACCGTCGCCAGGCTGGGCCGGGCGAACTGGCCCGCAGCGGCTCCTGGACGCCCTTCGCCGAAGGTGTCGCCGATGCGCGCGGACTCGACTCCCCGGAGCTCGACCACCTGCCCGGCGTAAGCCTCCCGGACTCCGACCAGCTCCCCGTCGGAGAACGCCCGCAGGCCGGTCACCTTCGCGGCCGGCCCCCGTCCCAGGTCCAGCCGGTCGCGCACCCGCAGCGTCCCCGACCGCAGGTGGGCGTACACCGACTTCGATCCCGCGGCGTCGCGGTCGATCTTGAACACACTGCCCGCGGCGCTCCCCGCCGCCGCCGGCTCGCGGACCGGCAGCAGATCGACCAGCGACATCATGAGCTCCCGGACGCCGGCGCCGGTGATCGCGGAGCCGCAGAGCACGGGCACATCCGCGCTGAGCCGCTCATGCACCTCCACGGTGACGAAGTCCACGTCGGCTCCGGTCCGATCGCTCTTGTTGATGAAGACGACCGTCGCGATGCCCAGTCGCTGGAGAGCCCTCATGAGCACCAGCGTCTGGGCCTGCACGCCCTCGACCGCCGAGACGACCAGAACGGCACCGTCCAGCAAGGACAGGGACCTCTCGACCTCGGCGATGAAGTCGGAGTGGCCAGGAGTGTCGAAGAGATTGACGAGCACGCCGTCGACCTCGAAGGAGACCACCGCGGCCCGGATGGTGATGCCGCGCCGGCGCTCGAGCGACATCGTGTCGGTGCGGGTGCTGCCGGCATCCACGCTGCCCGGTTCGTCGAGGACGCCTGCCTCGAAGAGCAGGCGTTCGGTCAGCGTCGTCTTCCCCGCGTCAACGTGCGCCAGGATCCCAAGATTCAGTGTGCGCAACCTTCACGTCCTTCTCACAGTTGGTGGGCTGGAGGGCGGTGAAGGTTGCTCGCATCGGGTCGCTCCTGGGGTTCGGTCGGCTGCCATCGCAGCACGATCACCCTCGGGGCGACAATCGATTACCAGGCCGAGACGGGCCGGAGAGCACGCCGGGATAGTCCGTTGCCTCGGTCGGGGACCGCGGTAAGGATCTCTGCCATGCCGGTCTTCTCCGCACGTGACGGAACCGAGCTCGCGTACCACGTGTATGGAGGGGGCATCCCGGTGATCTGCCTGCCGGGCGGCCCGATGCAGGACTCCGGCTACCTCGATGAGCTCGGCGGCCTGTCGGCGCATCGACAGTTGATCCTGATGGACCCTCGGGGCACCGGCCGGTCCGCGACACCGGAAGACGCCAGCTCCTACCGCTGTGACCGCCTCGTCGATGATGTCGAGGCTCTGCGCGAGCATCTTGGTCTCGACCAGCTGGACCTGCTCGCCCACAGCGGAGGCGCGAACCTCGCGGTGCTGTACGTGGCCCGGCATCCAGAACGCGTGGGCAAGCTCGTTCTGGCCAATCCGAGCACGTTTGCCGTCGGCATCGCGGCCACCGCGGAAGGTCGGCTCGAGATCGCCCGGCTCCGCAAGGACGAGCCCTGGTTCGGAGCTGCCTTCGCGGCCCTCGAGGCCACCGTCGCCGGACACGCCACCGACGACAGCCGGAAGGCCATCGCACCCTTCTTCTACGGCCGATGGGATGCGGCGGCGCAGGCCCACCAGGCGGCCCAGGACGGCCGTCGGAACGAGGGAGCTGCAGCCACCTTCGGCGCTGAGGGCGCATTCGACCCGGATGCCACTCGCGCGGCACTCGCCACGTTCAACGCGCCGGTGCTGCTGCTCGCCGGCGAGGTGGACCTGAACTCGATCCCGAGCGTCGTGGCCGAGCTCGCCGAGCTCTTCCCGAACGCCGAGCTCGTCGTTGCGCCAGGAGCGGGCCACTTTCCGTGGCTCGATGACGCTGACCGGTTCGTGGCGACGACCGCGACGTTCCTGGGTTGATGGCGACCGTTGGTCAGTCCTCGGGACGGTGCGCGCTGTGGCGAAGGGTGACGCTCATCCGCGGACCGACGGCTCCCGCCTCCTTGGGCACCGTGTGCTCCCACTCGTGCTGGCACGCGCCACCCATGACGACGAGGTCGCCGTGGCCGGGGTGCAGCTCGACCTGGGTGTGCCCGCCGAGCGGACGCAGCAGGAACCGGCGCCGGGCCCCGAGCGAGACGGTGGCGACCAGTGGGTTGCGGTGGGTGCGGCGGTTGCGGTCGCCGTGCCAGGCCACGCTGTCGCGGCCGTCCCGGTAGAGGTTGACCCAGATCCGGTCGAAGTCCACCTGGTACCGCCGCGACAAGGCTCCGGCCAGCGCGCGCAGCGGCTCGGGCACGTCGGCGGCGGTCACCTCGGTCGACCACCCTGCGGTCAGCCGTGGCTCGAGCACCGTCCGGTCGTACATGCGCACCGTCCGCTGCCCGAACCGCCCGGTCTCCAGCAGCTCGGTGAACAGCTCGTCGGACCCGCGCAGCCACCCCGGGGCGGAGTCGACCCAGGAGCGGTCGTCCAGGTGGATCCGCCGCAGCCGGTCGAACGACGAGTCGGGCTCGGGGCGCCCGCCGTCGAACAGCGAGCCCTGCAGAGCGACCACCCGACGACCGTACGTCGGCGCTACGACAGTCCGGCGGCCCTCAGCAGGTAGGCCGTCATCGGCGCGTAGAGGTGCGGCTCCACGTTGTCGTCGAGGGGCACGCTCACCGCGACAGAGCCCTCGGCCTCGCCGACGAAGAGGGCGGGGTCGTTGGAGTCGGCGAAGCCCACGGACCGCACGCCGGCCTGGCCGGCCGCCCCGGCCCACCCGTGGTCGGCGATGACCAGGTCCGGCGGCTGCTCGCCCTCCCGGGAGAGCGCCGCGAGCATCCCCTGCATCGGGCGCGGCGAGTGGGTGTGGTTGAGCTCGCCCCGGGTGCTCACGACCGCCACGTCGTGGATGTAGCGGACGTGTCGGGTGACCCGGCCGGTGCGCGTGGTCACATCGAACGCGAAGCCTGCCGCCGGCGTGAGCAGCGTGGCCCCGGCCGCGCGCAGCGCCGCGGCGAGCGCGAGGTGCACCGGGAGGAGCCCTGCGGGGTGCCCGGTCGCGACGATGACCCGGGCCCTGTCGCGCGCCACCCTCGCGACCTGCTCGGCGAGCCGGTCGAGTGAATCCAGCACGAGGTCGGGCTCGATGCGGTCCGGACCGCGCAGGTAGCCCGGGTCGGGCGAGACCCCGACCCGTTCGGCCATCAGCGCGAGGACGTCACCGAGACGCCACGCCCCGGTCGGCCGGAGCCCGAACATCGCCTTGGGCATGCGCGCGGCGAACAGGCCGTACTTCAGCAGGTTGTCCTCGCGCGAGGTCGCGACGTCACCGGCGATGCGGGTGTCGACGAGGTGGTCGCGCAGCCGGTCGCGCGAGGGCGGACCGGTCACAGCCCGAGCAGCCCTCCGAGCCCGTGCGCCGGGAACACCGCGCGGTGCGTCGCGAGCACGGCGCGGTCCACCGGATCGGCCGGGTCGTAGCCGTCGGCCCAGTCGGCCCACGTCGGGTCCGAGCCGTCGGTCATCCGCATCGGCGCGACCAGGCCGTAGCGCTCGCTGACGTACTCGCGCCATCCCTGGGGCGTCGGTGTCTCCGGCGGGATCGGGAAGCCGGCCGCCTCGGCCAGCAGGTGGGTCCACGCCCGTGGCACCACCTGCGCCAGCTCGTATCCCCCGCCGCCGCAGGCCAGCCACCGCCCGCCGGCGTGCTTGTGCGCCAGGTCGTGCAGCGTGGCGTACGACGTCCGCTGACCGTCCACCGTGAGCCCCAGGTGCGCCAGCGGGTCGAGCACGTGGCTGTCGCAGCCGTGCTGGGTCACCAGCACGTCGGGCCGGAACTCCTCGATCAGCGGCGGCACGACCGCGTGGAAGGCCCGCAGCCAGGCCGAGTCCGAGGTGCCGGGAGGCAGCGCGAGGTTGACCGCCTGCCCCGGCGCACCGGGACCGCCGCAGTCGTCCGGGAACCCGGTCCCCGGGAAGAGGTAGCGGCCGCTCTCGTGCACCGAGACGGTCAGCACCCGGGGCTCGTCCCAGAAGGCGCGCTCCACCCCGTCGCCGTGGTGGACGTCCACGTCCACGTACGCGATGCGCTCGGCGCCCTGCTCGAGCATCCAGGCGATCGCGACCGCCGGGTCGTTGTAGACGCAGAAGCCGCTGGCGGCACCGGGCATGGCGTGGTGCAGGCCGCCGGCCACGTTGACCGCGTGCTCGGCCCGGCCGGTCCAGACCGCCTCGGCGGCGGCGAGCGTCGCCCCGACGACCCCGGCAGCGGCTTCGTGCATGCCGAGGAAGGCCGGTGTGTCCGGCGTGCCGAGACCCCGGGCCGCGTCGGCCCCCGCCGGGTCGGCGCCGGCCCGGCGTACCGCCTCGATGTAGCCGCGCTCGTGCACCAGCGCGATGACGTCGTCACCCGCCGGCTCCGGCCGGGTCATCGTGACGTTGGGGTGGTCGAGCACGCCGAGCTCGCGGGCGAGCCGGATCGTGAGCTCGACGCGCACCGGGTTGAGCGGGTGCTGGTAGCCGAAGTCGTAGGCCGCCAGGGCCTCGTCCCAGGGGACCACCAGCGAGGCGCTCATGCGCCGCACGCTACCCCCGGCGGGATCGGGCTACTCCGTGCGCAGGGCGACCACCGGGTCCAGCCGGCCCGCCCGGCGAGCCGGGGCGACGCCGAAGAAGATGCCGACCGCCGCGGAGACCGCGAAGGCGAGCACCGGCGACCACCAGGAGATGACGGCCGGAAGCGGCGACACCGCGTCGACGAGGAGGGACGCCCCGACGCCGAGGCCGATGCCGACCAGCCCGCCCACCACGCAGAGCAGCACCGCCTCGATGAGGAACTGCAGCAGGACGTCCCGCTGGCGGGCGCCGAGCGCCTTGCGCAGGCCGATCTCGCGGGTCCGCTCCCGGACGCTGACCAGCATGATGTTGGAGACGCCCACGCCACCGACCAGCAGCGAGATCGCCGCGATCGCGGCGAGCACCAGGGTGAGCAGGCTGAGGATCCGGCCGATGGTGCCGAGGATCTGGGTCTGCGTGACCGCCGAGAACTCCTCGCCCTCGTACCGCTCCTGCAGAGCCGCGACCAGCCGGGGCTGCAGCTGCTCGACGCTGTCCGAGGTCGGCGCCTTCACCGCCAGCCCGTCGATCCGGTCGACGCCGAACAGCCGCTGCGCCGCGGTCACCGGGATGTGCACCTCCGCGTCGCGGTCGACGCCGAACGTCTGGCCCACCGGTGCGAAGACGCCGATGACCCGGAAGCGCACCCCGGCGATCGTCAGCTGCCGGCCCAGCGGGTCGACGTCACCGAAGACCCGCCCGACGACCGAGTTGCCGAGGACCACGACGCGACGGCGGGTGTCCACGTCCGCCGAGGTGATGTACTCGCCACGCGCCAACGGGCGGTTGAAGACGTTCGGCACCGTCTCGTTGACGCCGTTGACGGTGACGAAGGCCTCGCGCCGGCCGACGCTGACCGTCTCCCCCGAGGACACCGAGACCGCCACCCGCTCGCTGTCCCCCACGACCCGGCCCAGCAGGTCCACGTCGTCGAGGGTGAGCCGGCTCACCGACGGTGCCGAGCCGAACTCGAACTTGCCCGGGACCACGATGATGATGTTGGAGCCGAGGCCCTCGACCTGCTGCTCGACCTCCTGCTTGGCCCCGCTGCCGAGCGCGACCAGGAGGACCACCGCCGCGACCCCGATCACGACGCCCAGCATCGTCAGGGCGCTGCGCAGCCGGTTCGCCCGCAGCGCGTCGAGCGCGACCCGGAACGCCTCCCCGGACCTCATCGCGACCCCAGCCGTCCGGTCATGCCGTCATGCCGCGCTCGTCGGACTCGACCAGTCCGTCGCGTACGCCGATGCGCCGCCGCGCCTGGGCCGCGACCTCGGCCTCGTGCGTCACCACGACGACGGCGACCCCGCGTTCGGCGTTGAGCCCCGCCAGGATCGACAGGACCTCGGCGCCGCTCCGGGTGTCGAGGTTCCCGGTGGGCTCGTCGGCGAGCAGCAGGGACGGCTCCCCGACCAGCGCACGAGCGATGGCCACGCGCTGCTGCTCGCCGCCGGAGAGCTGGCCCGGCCGGTGGCCCAGCCGGTGGCCGAGCCCGACGGCCTCCAGCGCCGCCGTGGCACGATCCCGGCGCTCGGCCCGGCGCAGGCCGCGGTAGACCAGCGGCAGCGCGACGTTGTCCAGGGCGCTCGTGCGGCCCAGCAGCTGGAACGACTGGAAGACGAAGCCGATCGTGCGGTTGCGCAGCTCGGCGAGCTCGGCGTCGCTCATCGTCGAGACGTCCCGGCCGCCGACCCGCAACGACCCTGACGTCGGCCGGTCGAGACAGCCCAGCAGGTGCATCAGCGTCGACTTGCCGGAGCCGGAGGGTCCGATGACCGCGACGTACTCCCCTGGCTCGATCCGCAGGCTGACCCCGCGCAGCGCGTCGACGGACACCCCGTCGAGCTGGTAGCTGCGGCGTACGTCGACGGCCTCGACGGCCGGGACGGTGGCGTCGGTCACGACACCCGCTGCCCGTCACGGACGCGGTCCGCGCCGCGGACCACCAGCCGCTCCCCCTCCTCGAGCCCCTCCAGCACCTCGACCCGGCTCTCGCCCTGCGCCCCGAGCCGGACGAACCGCTTGCGTGCCGTGCCGTTCTTCACCACCCAGACCGCGTCGCGCCGGCCGTCGCGGAACACGGCGGGGGACGGGACGGCGACGGCGCCGCTTGCGGTCCGCACCTGGAGGTCGACCACGGCACTCATCCCCGGGCGGGGCGTCGGCGCGGCCGACCCGTCCGCGGTGGTGCCGCGCCCCAGGGCGAGCCGGACGACGTAGCTCACCCCGCCGCGGGTCGAGGTGGTCGGCGCCGGGTCGATGGTCGCGACGGTGGCGTCGTACGTCGCGTCGGGGACCGCGTCGAGCTCGGCCGACGCCGTGACACCTGGCTCGACGAGCAGGACGTCGGTCTCGTCCACCTGCGCGGTCAGGGAGAGCGCGGACGTGTCGGTCACGGTCACCAGGGGCTGGCCGTCGCTGACCGGTGCACCCTCGGTGAGGGTCGCGCTGACCGACGTGGTGCCGCCGCCCAGCGCCTGGCCGGCCTGGGACTGGACGCTCTCGGGCAGCTGGGAGAGCAGGTCCGCGGCACCACCCGACGTCCCGCTGGCCTCGGTCTGGGTCAGCGACACGATCCCCGCGATCGGTGCCCGGACGGTGAGCGCAGCGACGGTGCGCCGCGCGACGTCGACGGCCGCTCGCGTCTGCACGCGCTGCGCGGCGGAGAGCGCCGCGACCGCGTCGGACAGGCTGCCGAGCCCGGCCGACAGCTGGGCCATCGCCTGGTCGGCGCGCGCCCGGGCGGCGACGTACTGCGACTGCGAGACCCGCAGCGCGGACAGCGCCTGGGCACGCGCGGCGGGGTCGGGGATGTTGCGGGCCGCCCGACGGGCCCGCGCGAACGCCCGGCGGGCGGCGGCGTCGGCCTGGCTGGCACCGGCGATCGTCGCCGGCACCCCCGCGGTCGACCCTGCCTGGGCCGCCTGGGCATCCGCCTCGCGAGCCTGCCGCAGCGCCCGCCGCGCCTCCGGCGACTCGATGCGCAGCAGCACCTGTCCAGGCCGGACCGGCTGCCCCTCCTCGACCCGGAGCCGGGCGACCGTGCCCGAGGCGGCAGCGCCGACCGTCGCCGTCGCCCGCGCGCTCACGGTCGCGGGGGCCTCCACGACCTCGGTGACGTCGGACCGCGACGCGGTGGCCACGCGTACGTCGCCGGACTGGTCGTCGCTGCACCCGGCGACGGTCGTCACCAGCACGACGGCGATCGCTGCCGCGGCGGCGCGCCGTCCGGGTGACCTCACCGGGTCATCGTAGGTACGAGATCGGCTGCGCTGCCGGGCGAAGGCCCACGTCTACCCCGAGCCCTGGGCAACGCCCCTAAGTGTCGAGGTCGTCGGCGACCGCACGCAGCACGGCGGCCGTCTTCTTGGCCACCTGCTTGTCCGGGTACCGACCGCGGCGCAGGCCGTTGCCGACTCCGTCGAGCAGCTTGATGAGGTCCTCGACGATGATCGCCATGTCGTCGGCCGACTTGCGCGTGCTGGGGGTCACCGACGGCAGGGGGTCGAGCAGCGTCACCGTGAGTGCCTGCTCGCCGCGGCGCCCGTCGACGATCCCGAACTCGACGCGGCTGCCCGGCTTGAGCGTCGCCACGCCGGCGGGCAGCGCCGAGGAGTGCACGAAGACGTCACCGCCGTCGTCGCGGGAGAGAAAGCCGAAGCCCTTCTCGGTGTCGTACCACTTGACCTTGCCGGTAGGCACGGGAGACCTCTTGCTCGTTCGTCGGGGTTCGTCGCCGGCCGTACGCCGGGCGCGACGGTCGAGTCTAGCCCGGCGACGACGCGCGGCCCATCGGTTAGCGGTAGCGCTCGGGGTCGGCCAGCAGCTCGTTCATGGCCCCGGAGCGGAAGCCGCGTGGGTCGACCTCGACCTCCGGGAAGCCGGCCGCGCGCACCGCCTCGACCACGACGGGAAGCCGCGCGACCGTCGGCAGCGCGTCGGCGTCGACCTCCAGCCGGGCGCGCTCACCCAGGTCGCGGACCCGCAGGTTCTCGACGGCGACGCCCGCCTCGGCGAGCGCGGCGCGGACGGCCGCCTCGGCGCGCTCGACCCGGGCCAGCCGGGCCGGGGTGATCTCGATGCCGAAGGCGACGCGGCTGGACAGGCAGGCCGCCGCGGGCTTGTCCCACGTCGGCAGCCCCCAGCGCCGGCTGGCCGCGCG
Organism: Actinomycetes bacterium; assembly: GCA_036375795.1. Classification (GTDB taxonomy): domain Bacteria; phylum Actinomycetota; class Actinomycetes; order JACCUZ01; family JACCUZ01; genus DASVBQ01. The sequence goes on along the minus strand of DASVBQ010000236.1, from coordinate 8,044 downwards.
GACCTGGGCCTTGGTCAGTCCGGCGTCCAGCACCGGGGTGACCGCCCGGCGCTCCGCCGCGGCGCGGATGCCCGGCCGGAACCCGGCCACCGCGTCGTCGGCGTTGGTGCCGGTGGCGACGTGGGCCAGGCCGTGCTGGCGCGCCAACGGCGTGAGGACGTCGAGCAGCTCGGCCTTGCAGAAGTAGCAGCGGTCTCCAGCGTTGGCCCGGTAGCCCTCCCGGTCGAGCTCCGCGGTGGCCGGCCGCAGGTGCCGGACCCCGAGCTCGCTCGCGAATCGGGCGGCCGCGCCGAGCTCCGCGCCGGGCAGGCTGCCGCTGACCGCGGTGGCGGCCGCCACGCGCTCGGGCCCGAGCGCGCGCACGGCTGCCGCCAGCAGCAGCGCCGAGTCGGCGCCGCCGGAGAAGGCGACCAGCACCGAGCCCAGCTCGCGCAGGCGCCGGTCGAGGTGCTCCAGGCGCTGCTCCAGCACGAAGTCGTCGAACCAGGCGGGGAACGCGTGCAGGTCGTCCAGCACGACGTCGGCGCCGGCGGCGTGCAGCTCGTCCGCGGGCACCGGCCCGGAGGGCACGCCGACGCTCAGTGCACCGGCCACCCTCGCGCCTACCACGTCGGCGACGTGGTCACCGACGTAGACCGATGCGCCGTGCTCGAGCAGGGCCTCGCCCTTGGCCGGGCCCCAGCGCCAGCCCACGACCTCGTCCGCCTCGATGCCGAGGTGGTCGAGGTGCAGCCGCGCGTTCGGCTCGTACTTCGCGGTGACCACCACCACCCGGCCGCCGTGCCGGCGGACCGCGGCGACCGCCTCGCGCGCCCCCGGCAGGGCCTCGGTCGGGACCACCGCCAGGTCCGGGTACAGGGCCCGGAAGCGGTCGCCCATCGCCGCGACCTGCTCGGCCGGGAACCAGAGCGCCAGCTCCTCGTCCAGCGGCGGGCCGAGACGGCTGACGGCAGCCGCGCTGTCGACGTACACGCCGGTCTCGGCGGACAGCGCGTCCCACACCGCGGCGATGCCCGGCCGGGTGTCGATCAGCGTCATGTCGAGGTCGAACCCGACGACGAGGGGGCGCACCCGCCCAAGGGTAGGTGGCCCAAGGCCGCCCCTTCACCCCAGTCGACCACGTGCCACGCGTGGTCGATGCGCGCTACCCGCGGTGGGTCTGCTCGGTCTGCTCGGTCCGCTCGGTGTGCTCGCCGGACCGCAGGTCGGCCTCGTCGGCCCGGCCGTCCATGCGGTGCTGGCCGTGCCCGTCCTCGACGAGCAGGGTCTCGAAGAGGGCCCGGTAGTGGACGAAGGCCTGCCGCAGGTCCTCGGTGTCGGCCGTGTCGGACCGGGTGCCGACCTCGTGCGCGGCCCGGTAGTGCCGGGCGACGTCCGGGTGGTCGGCCGCAACCATGTCGGAGCGGGTCTCGAAGTCATCGACCGGGTAGCCGCGGTCCCTCATGACGCTGCCGACCAGCCGGTCCGCGTCGCGGGTGGCGGCGGCCGGATGATCGACGAAGGCGGCCTGCACGAGGGTCCACTGCTGGGCGTACCGCTCACGCTCGGACGGGTCCAGGTCGCGGATCTCGAGCCGGTCCCGGCGGTCCGCGACGTCGGCCAGCCGCTTCTCGGCCGCACGGCGGTCACCGTGCTCCTCGACGGCGCGGTCGTACTCCGGGCCGAAGCGCTCCTGGAGGTGCTCCCGCTCGCGGGTGCGGCGGGCGCGCAGGATCACGGCGGCCGCGACGACCGCGAGCAGCACGAGGACTACCAGGACGACGATGCTGGTGGTGGTCACGGGGTACCTCCTCAAGGGTCCGCCTGACCGCCTACCCCCCGACGAGGCACGTCATGCCGCGCCGGAAACTCGGATGAGACTGTCGGGGGCTGCTGGCAGGGTGCTCCGGTGCCCGCGACCTCGACCCGCCCCCGCGCCCTGCCCCGGGTCGCCCGGCTGATGCTGCTCGGCGTCGCCGTCGACGCGCTGGGTGTCGGCCTCGTGCTGCCGTTCCTGGTGATCTACCTGCACGAGGTGCGCGGCATCTCCGTCGCCACCGTCGGCGTCCTCGCCGCCGTCCCGGCCGTGGTGGCCCTGGGGCTGCTGGGCCCGGTGGGGGTGCTGGTGGACCGGGTCGGTCCACGCCGGGTCCAGATGGTCGCCGTCGTCTGCTCGGCTCTCGGCGCGCTCACCCTGGCGGGCGCCGATGACGTCGCCCTCGCCGCGCTCGCGATGCTGCTGACCGGCGTGGGTCACGCCGCGTTCTGGCCGGCCAACCAGGCGCTGGTCGCCGACGTGCTGCCGAGCGAGGCACGCACGCGGTTCTTCGGCGTCTCGTTCACCCTGCTCAACGCCGGCATCGGCGTCGGCGGGGTGCTCGGTGCCCTCTACGTCTCCGTCGACGACCCGTCGACGTTCACGACCGTCTACCTGCTGGACGCGGTGAGCTTCCTCGGGCCGCTGGTCGTGCTCGCATGGCCGCTGCGCCACGTCGGCGGGCCGGTCGCCGTGCCGGACCACGCACCCGAGGGCGGGTCGTACTCCGAGGTCTTGCGCGACCCGGTCTTCCGCCGCCTCCTCGTGGTCGTGTTCTTCTCGGCCTTCGTGGGCTACGGCCAGATCGAGGCCGGCTGGACCGCCTACAGCCGGCTGGTCGCCGATGTCTCGACCCGGACCATCGGCGTCGCCTTCGCGGTCAACACCGGGCTGATCGTCGCCCTGCAGATGCTTGTCGTCCGCCACATCGAAGGGCGACGCCGCACCAGCGTGCTGGCCCTGCTGGCCGCGGTCTGGGCGGTCGCGTGGGGCGTGATGGGCGTCGCCGGCCTCGCCGCCGGCACCACCGCGGCGGCGGTGCTCGTCGTGGCGTCGATGGGCATCTTCGCGCTCGGCGAGACCCTGCTGTCCCCGATCGCGCCGGCCATCACCAACGATCTCGCGCCCGAGCACCTGCGCGGCCGCTACAACGCCACGGCCTCGCTCGCCTTCCAGCTCGCGGCGATCAGCGCGCCGGTGTCCGCCGGCTTCCTCATCGGGCACGAGATGCCGGTGACCTACGTCGTGACGCTGCTGGCCGGGTGCGTCGCCTTCGGCGTGCTGGCGCTGCGGATGGAGGGGTTGCTGCCCCGGCGGGCCAACGGCCTGGCCGAGGGCGACGACCTGCGGGTCGAGCCGGCCGTCCCGCTGCCGCGGCTGGAGACCGTTCCCGAACAGATCTAGCGGTCAGGAGGCCTTGCTGGTCGCGGCGAGCTCCAGCTGGCGCGACGTGAGCTGCGCCGCCAGCGGGTAGGTGCCTGCAGCAGCCTCCCTGCTCTCCTCGGCCCACCGCTTGCGCATGGCGGAACGCCGCTCGAACGCGTCCTTGGCGTACTTCGCGACCAGCTTCGGGGAGGGCCGCTCGCCGGCGCCGGAGAGCGGGTAGTCCCAGCGCTTGAGCTTGCGCCGCAGCACGGTCTCCATCAGGCCGAGCTCCCACGGCTCCAGGCCCTTGCGCCACGACTCGACTCGGTCGGTGTTGACCGACTGCTTGAGGTTGCCGTGCCAGACCTTCTTCTCCGGCACGATGTCGCGCACCTCGCTCGGCTCGAGCATCGACGGGTGGAAGTCCTCCTCCAGGAAGCGGCAGAGGTCGCGCAGGACCGGCTCCGGGTTCGCCACCAGCGACTCGTAGCGGACCACGTGGAAGACGTCCGCGGGCAGCCGCTTCGCGTTCCGGCGGGAGCAGTACTCCGCCTGCGACCAGGCGGCCATCGAGCCGATGCTGTCGTAGGGCCACCACGGCATCTTCTTCAGCGACGCCACGTTCGCCCGCCCGTCGCGGACGATGTGGACGATCTGCGCGTCCGGGAACAGCCGCAGCAGCAGGTCGACCTCCTGGTAGTACGCCGGGCGCTTGTCGCCCCAGCGCGCCTTGCCGTGCTTGTCGGCGAACATCTTGAAGATCGTCCCGTAGGCCGACCCGTAGGTCGGCGGGGCGACGAGGATGGCTTCCAGGACCTCCTGCGGGTCCAGGCCCAGGTCGCGCACCTTCGACCCGGTGCGGACGCAGGCCTTGGCCAGCGCCATCCGCTGCTCGGGACTCGACAAGTCGCCGAACTTCTTGCGGTTGCGCCAGCTCCTGAGCAGGAATCGGGACTCGGGCGGCATCGCCATGCGCGGGTGCGCGTGGATCATCAGCGACAGCATGGTGGTGCCGGACCGCGGACAACCCACGACGAAGATCGGGCGGTCGCTGCTCACGTCTCTCCTCCAGGCTGCGGGATGCCACGGCAGGTTAGACGACACCGGCCCGCACCCTGGCACCGGCGTACCGTGGTGCGGATGTCCACGTCCCGGCCGCGCAGCGTCGCCACGCTCGGCATGGACCTGCGCGCGCGCGACGACGACGCCCTGGCGACGCTGTTGCGCGCCCGGCCGGACCTGCTCTCCCCCGTCCCGTCCGACATCACGTCACTGGCCGCCCGGGCCACGACCCGGCCGTCGGTGCAGCGGGCACTGGACCTGCTGGACCGGTTCACCCTCCAGGTGCTCGACGTCCTGTGCGCGCTGCCCGAGCCGGCGGACCAGCCGGCCGTACGCCGCGCGCTCGGCGCCGACCCCGCGCCCGCACTGGGCGTGCTGCTCGACCAGGCCCTGGTCTACCGCGACGACACGGACGGACTGCTGGTGCCCCGCACGGTGCTCGACGTCGTCGGAGCGCCGGCCGGACTCGGCCCCCCGGCCGAGCAGGCGCTGCTGGCCTACGGGCCCAGGCGGCTCTCGCGCATCGCCGCCGACCTGGGCCTGGAGCCGGCCGGCGACCCGGTCGGCACGGCCGGCGAGATCGCGGCCCTGCTGGGCGACGGCGACCGGCTGGCCGCCCTGCTGGCGACGGCGGCGCCCGAGGCCCGAGCTGCGCTGGAGTCACTGACCTGGGGCCCGGCCACCGGACGGGTGGACAACGCCACCCGGGACGTGGACGCGGCCACCGCGGCAACCCCCGTCGACTGGCTGCTGGCGCACGGCCTCTTCGTGGCGACCGACTCGCGCACCGTGGTCCTGCCCCGCGAGGTCGCACTCCACCTGCGCGGTGGCCTGGTGCACCGGGACGTGACACCGGTGGTCCCGCCGCACGACACCACGCCCGTCGAGCCCGCGCGGGTCGACCGGGCCGCGGCGGGGGCTGCTGCGACTGTCGTGCGCCAGGTGGAGGACCTGCTGGAGCTGTGGTCGCTCGACCCGCCCCGCGTCCTGCGGGCCGGCGGCATCGGAGTCCGGGACCGGGCCCGCACTGCGACGGCCCTCGACGTCACCGAGCAGGGCCTGGCCCTGCTGGCCGAGGTGGCTCACGCCGCCGGGCTGCTGGCGATCGGCGACGACGGGCTCGACGAGGCGTGGCTGCCCACGCCGGCGTACGACGACTGGCTGGAACTGCCGGCGGCCGACCGGTGGCTGACCCTGGTCGAGTCGTGGCGGGACTCGACGCGGACGGTTGGGCTGGCCGGCGCGAAGGACCAGCGGGGCCGCACCCTCGCACCGCTCGGTCCGGACCTGGACCGCACGCTGGCGCCCATCGTGCGCCGCGCGGTGCTCACCGACCTCGCGGCGCTCGGCGAAGGCCTGGCGGCGACGGCCGAGTCGCTGGCCGGGCGCCTCCGCTGGCGGGCGCCGCGCCGCGGTGGACGGCTCCAGGACGACCTCGTCCGGTGGACGGTGTCGGAAGGGGGCGCGCTCGGGCTGGTCGCCGGCACGGCGCTGTCGCGCCACGGCCGGCTGCTCGCGCGCGGGGAGCGCGAACCGGCCCGGGACGCTCTCGCCGCGGCGCTGCCACCCCTGCTCGACCACGTGCTGCTGCAGGCCGACCTCACTGCGGTCGCGCCGGGGCCGCTCGGATCCGACCTCGCACGCCGGCTGCGCCTGGTCGCGGACGTGGAGTCGACCGGTGGGGCGACCGTCTACCGCTTCACGGCGGCGAGCGTGCGGCGCGCCTTCGACGCCGGCTGGACGTCGGCCGAGCTGCTCGACCTGCTGTCCCGCCACTCCCGCACGCCGGTGCCCCAACCGCTGGCCTACCTCGTCGAGGACGTGGCGCGCCGGCACGGCCGCGTCCGGGTCGGCGCCGCGGCGGCCTTCGTCCGCTGCGACGACGAAGCCACGCTCGGCGAGCTGCTCACCGACCGCCGGTCCGCCGCGCTGGGGCTACGCCGACTGGCACCCACCGTCCTGGCCGCCCAGTCACCGGCCGACCTGGTCCTCGACCGCCTGCGCGAGATGGGCTACGCGCCGGCCGCCGAGGGCGCCGACGGCGACGTCGTCGTCCGGCGACCCGAGGCACGGCGGTCGGCGCCACGCCGTCCCCCGGCCCGCGTCACGACCAGCACGCCCGAGCCGCCACGACCGCTGCTCGATGCCGCGGTCCGCGCGCTGCGCGCCGGGGACCGAGCCGCATCCGTCACCGTGAGTCGCCCCACCGCGGACGTGCTCGCGATGCTGAATGACGCGGCCGCGAGCGGCGAGTCGCTCTGGATCGGCTACGTGGACGCCGAGGGCAGGGGCAGCCAACGGGTCATCGAGCCGATCGCGGTCGAGGGCGGTCACGTCAGCGCGTTCGACCACCTGCGCGGCGCCGTGCGCTCGTTCGCGGTCCACCGCATCACCGGCGTCTCGGCGGTGGACGACCAGAACGCGTCCTAACTGGTGGTTTGAGCGCCCTCCTGCGGAGGTAGACCTCCTCACCATCGGGGGCCGCCAACGGGGACCTGAGAGGAAGGTCTCCGTTGCAGCAGCTCCGGATCACCCGCAGGCGCCGCCGCAAGGATCCCTGGCCGGACGAGGAGCAGGCTCTCGCTCCCGCGGCCACGTCGGACGACACGGTCACTGCGACGCTCGACCTCATCGACGAGGTGCTGGCCGAGACCTGACCGACCGGGCTCAGGTCAGGTCGGCCACCGAGCCGTTCGGCCGGGCCAGCCACCGGTCCCGGGCCGCGAGCACGCGGGTGCGCAGGCGCATCGACGCCAGCACCTTCGCGAAGCGTGCGAGGTCCGCCGGCTCGGCCCGGTTGGCCCGACGCGGCACGTCATAACCGAGCCGACCCAGCCGCGACCCGGCGACCTGCTCCACGAGGGCGAGCTCCGCGGACGTCAGCTGGTCGACGTACGTCCCCACCCGGCTGGCTCCCACAGCCTCACGGGTCTGGCTGTGCCAGGTGTCGCGCTGCCGCGGCGGGAGACGCTCGGCCTCCCGGTGCGGCTCGAGCATCGTCTCCTCGAACTCCTCGCCCAGGAACGCGCAGAGCCGCTCGAGCTCCTCCCGCGGCGCAGTCACCAGGTCCTCGTAGCGGATCTCCAGGAAGGCGTCCTCGGGCAGGCGGCGCTGCGCTCGACGGGCGCAGTCCACCGCGTGCACCCAGGTGGCGGCCGCACCGACGGTGCCCTGCCGCCACCATCGCATCCGCTTCAGCGAGGCCACCGCGTCGCGGCCGTCCCGGACCAGGTGCACGAACTGGGCGTCCGGCCACAGCTCGCGCAGGAGGTCCACGTTCCGGTAGTACGACGGCTGCTTGTCGCCCCAGCGCGGTTTGCCCTGCGCCGCGGCGTACGTGCGATAGACCGCGCCGATCGCCGAGCCCATCGTCGGCGGACCCTGCACGACGGCCTTCTTGACCGCCGCGGGATCGACACCGAGGTGACGGAACTTGGTGCCCTTCGGCTTGACCAGGGCGCGGGCCAGGCGGCGCCGGTTGGCGGTGACGTGCAGGTCGCCGAAGCTGGGTCGGCGGCGGAACACCGGGAGCAGGAAGCGGGTTTCCGGCGGGATCGCGATCCGTGAGTGCGACGAGAGCATCAGCGTCAGCAGCGTGGTCCCGGACCGGGGGCAGCCGATGACGAAAACCGGGCGCGGGGTGGTTGGCGACATCGGCGCACAGGCTAAAGGACAATGGCGGGGTGACCGACGGACCCCTGATCGTCCAGTCCGACAAGACGCTGCTGCTCGAGGTCGACCACGACCTGGCCGACGACTGCCGCCGCGAGATCGCGCCGTTCGCCGAGCTGGAGCGCTCCCCGGAGCACGTGCACACCTACC
>DASVBQ010000343.1:0-5115 GCA_036375795.1 Actinomycetes bacterium | reverse complement strand
TCGAGCGCCGTCAGCGGTCGGGGTAGCCCGTCGGCGGCGCCGACACCTCGTCCAGGGCCTGGCGGATCTCCACCGGCAGCGTCAACGCGTCAGCGTCAAGCGACGTCTTCAGCTGTGCGGCCGTACGCGCCCCGAGGATCGGTGCGGTCACAGCCGGGGCGTCACGGACCCACGCCAGCGCGACCTCCAGCGGCGTGACGTCGAGCCCGTCCGCGGCGGTCGCGACCGCGTCGACGATCCGCCGGCTGCGGTCGTCGAGGAACCGCTCGATGAACCTCGCGAAGTGAGGTGACGCGGCCCGTGAGTCGGCAGGGGTGCCCGAGCGGTACTTGCCGGTGAGCACGCCCGCCCCGAGCGGGGACCAGGGCAGGACCCCGAGGCCCAACGCCTGAGCCGCGGGGATCACCTCACGCTCGACACCGCGCTGGAGCAGGGAGTACTCCACCTGGGTCGACACGATCGGCGCCCGCCCGGGCCAGGCGGCCTGCCAGGTCACGGCCCGCCCGGTCTGCCAGCCGGAGTAGTTGGAGATCCCGGCGTAGCGAGTCCGCCCGGAGGACACCGCCGCGTCGACGGCCCCCAGCGTCTCCTCGAGCGCGGTGTCGTCGCTCCAGGCATGCACCTGCCACAGGTCGACATGGTCGGTGCCCAGCCGGCGCAGCGACCCGTCCAGCGCGTCGAGCAGGGCCTTGCGCGAGGTGTTGACGACACGTTCGCCGGTACGCCGGGAGATGCCCGCCTTCGTGGCCAGCACGACCTCTTCGCGGTCCACCTTGGACCCGAGCAGCCCGCCGATGACCCGCTCGGACTCCCCGTCGCCGTAGCCCGCCGCGGTGTCCAGCAGCGTCCCGCCGGCGTCGAGGAACATCGACAGCTGGTCGGCGGCCTCGTGCTCGTCCGTGTCGCGGCCCCAGGTCATGGTGCCGAGCCCGAGCCGGCCCACCGTCAGTCCCGACCGGCCGAGGCGTCGCTGCTCCATGACCGGCGAATCTATAGGGTCGGCCACCATGCGACTCGCTGTGAACCTCGGCTACTGGGGCGCCGGGAACGACCGGGACAACCTGGCCCTCGCCCAGGAGGCCGACCGGCTCGGCTACGACTCGGCATGGGCCGCCGAGGCGTACGGCTCCGACGCCGCGACCGTCCTCGCCTGGGTGGCCGCGCAGACCGAGCGCATCGACGTCGGCTCGGCGGTCTTCCAGATCCCGGCCCGGACGCCGGCCATGACCGCGATGACGGCGGCGACGCTGGACACCCTGTCCGGCGGCCGGTTCCGGCTCGGGCTGGGCGTCTCGGGGCCACAGGTGTCCGAGGGGTGGCACGGCGTGCGGTTCGACAAGCCGCTGGCCCGCACCCGGGAGTACGTCGAGATCGTGCGGATGGCGCTGGCCCGCGAGACCGTCCGCCACGAGGGACGGTTCTGGACGCTGCCGTTGCCCGACGGCCCGGGCAAGGCGCTGCGCCTCACCGTCCACCCGGCCCGCGAGACGATCCCGCTCTACCTCGCCGCCATCGGCCCGAAGAACCTCGAGCTGACCGGTGAGATCGCCGACGGGTGGCTGGCCATCTTCTTCGCTCCCGAGCATGCGGCCGAGTCCTCCGACCACATCCGCACCGGCCGGTCGAAGGCCGGCAAGGACATGGACGGCTTCGACGTGGTGCCCACCGTCCCCGTCGTGGTCGGCGACGACCTCGAAGCCTGCGCCGCGCCGCTTCGGCACTACGCGGCGCTCTACGTCGGCGGCATGGGCAGCCGGGAGCAGAACTTCTACAACCGGCTGGCCGTGCGGATGGGCTACGAGGAGGCCGCCGCGAAGGTGCAGGACCTCTACCTCGCCCGCCAGCACCGGGACGCCGCCGAGGCGGTGCCGTTCGAGTTCATCGACCGCACGTCGCTGATCGGCCCGAAGGAGCGCATCCGCGACCGGCTCGCCGCGTACGCCGACGCGGGTGTCACCACGCTGGCCGTCGCGTCGTACGCCGGAAGCCTGGACGAGCGGGTCGTCACCCTGCGCACGATGGCGGAGGCCCTCGACGCCACGGGTCTGGGAGACTGACGCCGGTGCTTTCAGCGATGTCGGGCCTGTCGTGGCTCGAGGCCGCGGTGCTGGGCCTCGTGCAGGGACTCACCGAGTTCCTGCCGATCAGCAGCACCGCCCACATCCGGATCGTCTCCGAGCTCTTCGGCTGGCGCGACCCGGGGGCGGCGTTCACCGCCGTGACGCAGCTCGGCACGGAGAGCGCGGTCATCCTCTACTTCCGCCGCGACATCGCCCACATCGTGCGGACGTGGGCGCTCTCGCTCGTCAAGCCCGAGCTACGCGGCGAGCTGGACGCCCGCATGGGGTGGTACGTCATCCTCGGCACGCTGCCGATCGGCATCCTGGGCTTCACGTTCCGGGACGCGATCGAGGGGCCGGCCCGCAACCTGTGGCTGATCGCGACGATGCTGGTCGTCTTCGGCCTCTTCTTCGGCGTGGTGGACGCACAGGCCCGCAACGTGGTGCCGCTGGAACGGCTTTCGATGCGCGACTCGCTGATCTACGGACTCGCGCAGTCGATGGCCCTGATCCCCGGGGTCTCCCGCTCGGGCGGCACGATCAGCGCCGGGCTGCTCATGGGCTACCGCCGCGAGGCGGCCGCACGGTACTCGTTCCTGCTCGCCATCCCGGCGGTGGTGATCTCCGGGCTGTTCGAGCTGCGCAAGATCGGTGAGGGTGCTCCGGTCGACTGGGGCCCGACCATCCTGGCGACCGTCATCGCGTTCGTGGTCGGGCTCACCGTGATCGTCTACTTCCTGCGCTACGTGGCGACGCACACCTTCCGGATCTTCATCGTCTACCGCATCGCGCTCGGCCTGATGATCCTGACCCTGCTGACCGCCGGGGTCATCGACTCCTGACGGCCGGCGGGCCAGGCCGCCAGGAGTCGACGAAGGTCTCAGCGGTCGAAGCGGTAGAACCGGAAGAAGTCGTTGTCCACCGGCAGCTCGGAGCTCGCGGAGAAGCCCGCCTCGGCCGCGAGCCGGTGCACGGTCCCGCGCCGGAGCACGGTGCCGAGCCCGTCCGACGGCGCGTCCGCCATGGACGCCGGCAGGCAGTGCGTGACGCTCCACCCGTACATGAACCGCTCGACGAGGTCACCGGGCGCGCTCAGCTCGTCGGCCACCCGCTCGTCCGCGACCAGCACGACGCCGCCGTCGGCCAACGCTGCCCGGGCCGCCTGCAGCACCTCGACGGGTCGGGAGAAGTCGTGCAGCGCCTCGAAGATGAAGACCAGGTCGTACGGCCCGCCGCTGGACAGCCCGTCGGACTGCGTGATGGAGACCCGGTCGCCCACCTCGGAAGTGGCCGCGTGCCGGCGCGCTGCGTGCACCGACTCGGCGTCGAGGTCGTAGCCGTGCACCTGCGCCCGGGGGAGCGCCCGGGCCAGCGCGATGCTCGACCAGCCCTCGCCACAGCCGATGTCGGCCACCCGGGCCAGCGGGTCGTCGAGCCGTTCCAGCACATCCGGCATCGTGCCGAGCCAGACCGGGAGGTCGGCGAACGCGGGTCGGTTCAGGGCACCCTGGCCGCGGCGGAACGCCTCGCCGTAGTCCGCGTACGGCACTCCGCCGCCGCTGCGGTAGGCGTCCGGGAGCCGGCCGAGCACACCGCTGATGCCGGCCAGCATCTCCGCCAGCGGCGCCAGGAACGCGCCGCCGTCCACGTCGGTGAGCACGTCGGCATGTCCCTCGGGCAGCGTGTACCGACCCTGCTCCAGCTCCAGCAGGCCGGACACGGCCTGCTGCTCGAGCCACTCCCGGGCGTACCGCGGGTGCAGCCCGGCGCGCTCGGCGAACTCCTCGACGGTCAGGCCCTCCGACCTGGCCGCGTCCAGCACCTCGTACGCCCCCAGCGAGCGGCCGAGGTAGATGCTGAACATCTCCAGGGCACTGGTGCTCGACTCGATGATCCGGTCCGCCAGGCGGTCCCGGGCCACGTCCGCAGCCAGGGACGCGACCTCCTGCTCGATGACACTCATCGTGTTCCTCTCAGCTCTGATGTGGAGCGGCCCGACCTACACCGACCACGGCGAGGGGCCTCAGCAGTCCCACCCGCAGGGCGTACGCGGTGGCGGACGCCTTCGGGGAGCGCTCGCGGCGCAGCGCCGCACGGGCAGCGCGCCGGCTGTCCTCGTGTCGCGCGCGGATGAGCCGGGCGGCGACGTAGTCGTGCATGACGGGTCCTCTCCTCGATGCCTGCTCTCACCTCCTCCTGCGTAAGGTCCGGCCTTACGCGGTGACGTGTAGTCCCACAGCGCCGCGAATCGGCTTCCCAACCGAAGCCGGCTCCGTGACACTCGACGCGTGCTGACCGGTCCGGCCGAGCTCGTGGGGCGGGACTCGGAGCTCGCTGCCCTGACCGATTTGCTGGGCTCTGGCCGGATCGTCACCATCGTCGGGCCGGGTGGTGTGGGCAAGACGGCCCTCGCCCGGACAGTCGTCGACCGGGTGGCCAGCGGGCAGGTCCGCGACACGGCCTACCTCCCTGCCTGCTACGTGGTGCCCCTTGCAGACGTCGACGACGGCGACGAGGTCCGCGCCCTCGTCGCGCGGCACCTCGGGCTGCACGACAGCGGTGACAGGGGCTTGCACGCCATGCTGGGCGCCGGCGACGCACTGGTCCTGCTCGACAACTGCGAGCACGTCGTCGACGCCGCCGCCGCGGTCGCAGCGGACCTGCTCGAGGTGCCCGGCCTGCGTCTGCTCGTCACCTCCCGCGAGCCGCTCTCCGTGGTCGGCGAGCACGTGTTCGCCCTCGGGCCACTGGAGGTGCCCGACGACCTGGAGGGGAGCGTTGACGACAGCCCGGCCGTGAGGCTCTTCCTGCTGCGGTCGCACGCCGCGGGCGCACCGCCGGTGCGCCTGGAGGAGCGCCCGGACCTGCTGAGGCTCGTGCGGGCGCTGGACGGCCTCCCGCTGGCCCTCGAGCTCGCGGCCGGACGGAGTCGGGCCCTGTCGGTGCATGACCTCGCCGACCGGCTGGACCGCGGGCCGGACCTGCTGCGATCCGCGGCCCGCGGCGTGCCCGAACGCCACCGCGGTGCGGTCGAGGTCGTCGACTGGTCGTACCG
>DASVBQ010000216.1:0-2528 GCA_036375795.1 Actinomycetes bacterium | reverse complement strand
GTCGCGTGGGACGCCGACGAGGCGGTGACGCGGCTGTACGCCGTCCACTACCGCTCGCTCGTCCGGCTCGCCGCGTTGCTGCTGCGCGACGCGGCGGTCGCCGAGGAGGTCGTGCAGGACTCGTTCGTCGCCATGCACGGTGCCTGGCGTCGGCTCGCCGACCCGGACCGCGCGCTCGCCTACCTCCGCCAGTCCGTGGTCAACAGGTCGCGCTCCGTGCTGCGTCGCCGGACGGTGGCGTCGCGGCATGCCCCTTCGGCGGCCCCACCCGCCCCCAGCGCCGAGCACGGCGCGCTGGTCGCGCTCGAGCACGCCGAGGTCCTGGCGGCGCTGCGCCTGCTGCCGCAGCGGCAGCGCGAGGTGCTGGTGCTGCGCTACTACGCCGACCTGACCGAGGCCGAGATCGCCGACGCCATCGGCATCAGCAGGGGCGCGGTCAAGAGCCACGCCTCCCGCGGCCTGGCCGCCCTGCGATCGAGCCTGGAGGCCACCGCATGACCACGCCCATCAACCCCGACGACGACCCACTGGCGGCGCGGCTGCGCGACGCCCTGCACTCGGAGGCCGACATGGTCCACCCCTCAGACGACGGCCTGCAGCAGATCCAGTCGGGCATCGAGGAGTCCCGACGCCCATGGTGGCGCCACCCCGCGGTGGTGGCGGTGGCCGCGGCGGCGGTGATCGGGCTGGCCGCAGGCGGCCTGGCAGTGGCCCTCGGGGGTGACGACGACGGGTCGGTGGTCGCGGACCAGACCTCCGAGGCCGTGACGACGCCGGCGCAGTCGCCGTCCCCGACCGAGTCCACCACCGAGGCGACCGACCAACCGGCCCCGGCCGAGGACGTCTACGTCTACTACGTGATGGACGACCCCGCGTCCGGCCCGCGGCTGTACCGGGAGCAGCACGGCGCGGATGTCGGCGACAACCCGGCATTGGCAGCCGTCCGCGCAATGCTCGCGGAACCGGCAGACGACCCCGACTACACCTCGCCGTGGCCGGACGGGACATCGGTCGGTGACTACACCGTGTCCGGCGACACCGCGACGGTGGACCTCTCGGACTTCGTCGCGGTCGGGGCGCAGGCCGAGGAGGTCGCGGTGCAGCAGCTGGTCTACACGGTGACCGCCAACGACAACGCGGTGAAGAAGGTGCGGCTGACGGTCGACGGCGAGGCGCCGCAGTCGGGTCACTCCGACTGGTCCGGGCCCGTGGCGCGGGCGCCGATGGTCGACGTGCAGGGCTTCGTCTGGCTGCTCGGCCCGACCGAGGGCGCGACCGTGTCGTCGCCGGCGGAGATCAGCGGCTACGGCACGGCGTTCGAGGGCACGGTGAGCTGGGAGGTGCTCCGCGCCGGCACCGTCGTCGCCGAGGGCTTCACCCAGGCAGGCGCGAACGGGGAGTTCGACGAGTTCTCGGACTCGGTCGAGCTCGTGCCTGGCACCTACGAGGTCCGGGCCTTCGAGAGCTCGGCCGAGGACGGCCGCCCACTGCACGTCGACACCAAGACGTTCACCGTCGAGTAGAGCTCTCGCCGATTGTCTGAGGCATCGACACAACTGGTGCCACCAAGGCAGCTGAGCCAATGACGGCGACGCACGGGCCCCGCGCGCACCAGATGTGTCGCGGGGTCAGCGACTCTGGCGCCACCGGGTGCGGGCGAGCAGGACGGCCAGGGCGGCGGTGCCCGCCGTCGAAGTGCGCAGGACGGTGTCACCCATGCGGCAGGGGGTGGCGCCCGCGTCGCGGAAGGCGCCGAGCTCCTCCGGGCTGATCCCGCCCTCCGGGCCGACGACCAGGACCACGTCGCCGGACGCCGGCACGTCGAGCACCGCCAGCGGCTCGGCTGCCTCCTCGTGCAGGACGACGCCGACGGCGGCCTCCGCGAGCCGGTCGGCCACCTCACGGGTGGACGCCGGGTCGGTCACCTCCGGGAACCAGCTCCGCCGGGACTGCTTCGCGGCGGCCTGCGCCGACGTACGCCACTTGGCCAGGCCCTTGGCGCCGCGCTCGTCGCGCCACTTCGTGATGCACCGCGACGCTGTCCACGGCACGACCAGGTCGACGCCGACCTCGGTCATCGTCTCGACCGCCAGCTCTCCCCGGTCACCCTTGGGCAGCGCCTGCACGACCACCAGCCGCGGCTGCGGCTCGGGCTCGTCGACGACGGTCGACACCTCGACGTCCAGCCGGTCCCGGCCGGTCGACGTGACCACCCCGTCGGCCCGACGGCCCTGCCCGTCGGTGAGGACCACGACCTCCCCCGCGGACAGGCGGGTCACCGTCGCCGCGTGGCGGCCCTCTGTGCCGTCGACGAGGACCGGGCCGACAACCAGCCGCTCCCGGGACACCACGAACACCGGCGCGCTCACGCAACCCTCGCTCTTCCCCGTCATCGGATAGGTGTTGTGCCAGCGCCGAGCGCGGACACGCATCCAATCCTGGCCGAATGCGGCGCCGGTTCGCTGACGGCGGGCCACCGCGGTGACGGCCGCGATCCTCAGCGCTGGTTGAAGGCGTCGCGCAGCCGG
>DASVBQ010000213.1:0-18162 GCA_036375795.1 Actinomycetes bacterium | reverse complement strand
CTGCCCGTCCCGGAGCTTCACCATCGTCGGGGACCGTGCCCAGGCCCGGCACGGGTTCACCGAGTCATGGCAGGAACGGCTCGAGCGGGTCGGGCTCGACCGGATCAACCTGGCCACTCTGACCATCAACTACCGGACGCCGGAAGAGGTCATGGCGGAAGCCGAACCGGTCATCCGGGCCGTGCTCCCGAACGCCAACGTGCCGACCTCCATCCGCAGCAGCGACGTCCCCGTCGTACACGGATCTGCTTCGGACCTGGGCTCGATCCTCGAGACGTGGCTCGCCTCGCATGCCGACGGGATCGCCTGCGTCATCGGCACTGATCACACCGAGGCCGGCACGTTCCTGGCGACGACCCGCGTCCGGTCGCTGAGCCCGGAGCTGTCGAAGGGGCTCGAGTTCGACCTCGTCGTTCTCATCGACCCAGAGGCGTTCGGCACGGGCATCGAAGGAGCGGTCGACCGCTATGTCGCGATGACCCGGGCGACCCAGCAGCTCGTCATCCTCACGTCCTCCTGACACGGGCCGCTCCGGATCGCCACCTGTACGGAAGCTCGTGCCTACAGTCGAGGCGTCCCAGTTCTCACCAGGGAGTCCCCATGAGCCGAACGGCCATTCTCGCAATCGCGCTCGTCGTCCCTGCGGCGATGACCGGCGCTCTGCTGACCGCGCCCGCCGCCTACGCCGACGACCGGATCTGCCAAGGCACCATCGGGGCGAGGGACTTCGACGAGAACGTGATCGTGCCGAAGGGAGCCACCTGCACGCTGGCCGGGACGCGCATCGACGGCAACGTCTTCGTGCGGGGAAACGCCACCCTGTTCGCCAAGGGTGTCAAGGTCGGCGGCAACGTCCAGGCCGAGAACCACAGGTGGGTCGTCGTGCGGCACCGCACGGTGGACGGGCAAGTCAAGAGGTCGCGCATCGAGGGCAGCATCCAGCTGAAGCAGGGTGGCGGAGGCACGCTGCTCCGCAGCGTCGTGAACAGCGACATCCAGCTCTTCTCCAACGACGGCGAGTTCGTGGTGCGCCGCAACGTCGTCGACGGCAACCTCCAGTGCAAGGGCAACGACCCCATGCCGGTTGGCGGCGACAACAAGGTCGAGGGCAACAAGGAAGACCAGTGCAGAAACCTCTGACGTGACACAGACGGTCAGAACTCTGGGAACCCGACGGTGCGGAAGAACCAGAGCGACGAGCCGAGCCACAGGCCGACGAGCACGGCGAACGTGAGAGCGCCGAACAACGGCAGCGACCAGGCAGGCACCCGTCGCATCTTGAGCGAGAGCAGCTTGGCGACGAAGGCGCCGTAGAAGGCGCAGCCGAGCAGCGAGTGCGTCACGGTGCGGGTGTCGAACGTCGAGAACCCCAGCGCCCACAGGCAGTGGAACGCGACGGGAGCGGTGAGCAGGACGGCTACCGTCCCCGACGACCGGTGCAGGACGGCTACCCACTGGGGAGCCTGGCCGGAGCCGAGGTGGCCGAACATCCGTAGAGCGGTTACCAGCTGGACGATCGCCAGCGTGGCCGCGCCGGTAGTCAGCCACACCTTCATGTTGATCATGCCGGAGAAGCCCAGCGTGGTGATGGCCTCGCCGGTCGGCTCGTGCGCCGCTGCGTAGACCCCGAGCGACAGGGACACGGCACAGCCGACGAGCAGGGGGACCAGCACGATCTTGGCCGAGGACGTCGACGACGACGTGGCCGGCCCGGTGTTCGCCGTCACACCCCGACTGTGGCCCGGCCACAGTGCGGCGTCCACCACCGTGCCCAGTGCCTCGGTCGCTAGGTGGACTGGTCCTCGCCGCGGACGATGCCGGTGGCGATGTCGCGCAGCTTGCGGTTGAGACGCTGGGAGGCCCGCGAGAGAAGGGTGAACGCCTCCTCCGAGCTGATGCCGTGCGTCGCCATGAGGATGCCCACCGCCGCGCCGATCTCGCGGTTGGTCGCCATCCCCTCCTCGAGCTGGCTGGCCCGCTCCGAGTGGCTGGCGCTGGCGATCGCGACGGAGGCGAAGGAGGCCAGGATCGCCGCCTGTCCCACCGAGTCCTCGTCGAAGGCGTTGGGGCGGTCGGCGAACACGTCGAGCGCGCCGGTCCGCCGGCCCTCGTCCATGAGCGGCACGGCGAGCATCGCGCGCACCGGCGTCCGCTCGAGCACCAACCGCGCGAGCCGCGGCCACTTCGAGTCGATCGCGAGGTCGTTGTCGACCTGCACGACCTGGTCCGTGCTCGCCTCGAGGCACGGACCCTCGCCGGTCTCGTCCTGCAGCTCGTCGATGAGGCGCACGACGTCATCGGTCGCCGCGGCGTTGCGGAAGCGGTCTCCCTCGAGCACTCCGATCGCGGCCCGGTCGCAGCCGTTGATCAGTCCGACCGCGGACTCGACGACGATGGCGTGCACCTCGTCGACGGACCGGCCGTCGCGCAACCGCTGCGCCAGCACCGCGAACTGTTCCTGAGGAGTGAGCCCGTCGGTCATCTGCGCAGGCTACGTCACTGACCCGGGAACCTCAGCCCGGCGGCGCGAACGGCCCGTTCGGGGACCTCGGTGCGGCGGGAGGCGGCACCGGCGGCGGCGACACGGACGGCGGCGATGCGGCCGGTGGAGAAGCGGCCGGTGGAGAATCCTTCGGCGGCCAGGCGGCAGGTGTCCAGGCCCCCGGTGGCCAAGCGGGCGATGCGGGCCGTCCGCCCCCGAGCCGTTCGAACTCGCGGCGGCGCCGCTCGGCCAGCACGGCGGACAGGAACGCCCACGCCGGTGTGCCCGGAGGCGGCGCCGGTGACGTGACGGCGGCGAGCGCGCCGGCGAGGCGGGCGCCCATCGCCTCCCGCACGGGAGGGGCCAGCTCCGGTGCGCGGGCAAGGTACTGCCGGGCGGCGAGGGCGAGGTCGTCGGGCACCTGCGACAGGTCGAGCCCGGCCGCCCATGACGCCAGCGGTGGTGGCATGGCGGCGACGGGGGCGCCCTGCACGGGCACGCGCTCCCGGACGACCACGGTGCCGGCCAGGTAGTCGCCGAGCCGCTTGCCCTGCGCCGAGGCCAGCGACGCGATGAGCGCCACCGACCCGAACGTCAACCAGATCTCCACGACGGAGAGCAGCCCCCGGACGAGGGCGTGCCGGAACCGGACCGGCCCGCCGTCGTCGCGCACGACCCGCAGGCCGAGGGCCAGCTTGCCGAGGCTGCGGCCACGGGTTGCCGTCTCCATGGCCACCGGGTAGCCGAGCACGACCGCGACGTAGAACACCAGCCCCAGCGCAGCAGCCAGGGCGTCGTCGACGGCGCTCACGGTGCCGGAGAGCACGAGCGTGCCGACGACCAGCAGGCCTACCTGGACGGTCAGGTCGAGGGCGAGCGCGAGCGACCGGCTGGCGAGCTTGGCCAGCCGGAGCTCGAGGACGACGGCCTCGCCGGTCACCAGGTCGGACATGCTCCGGAGGCTAGTGCGTCCGGACGACTAGCCTTCCGCGCGATGGACATCGACGCCTACGTGGCCGCCCACCGCGGTGACTGGCAGCGGCTCGAGCAGCTGCTGCGCCACTCCGGCGGCGGGCGCCGGCGCACCGGCGCCGAGGTGGACGAGCTCGTGTCGCTCTACCAGCGGGTGGCCACCCACCTGTCCGTCGTCCGGTCCGCTTCCCCCGACCCGGCGCTCGTGGGTCGGCTGTCGTCGCTGGTCGCGCGCGCTCGGTCGGCGGTGACGGGGACGCACACCCCAGCATGGGCGGACCTGGCGCGGTTCTTCACAGTGGTCTTCCCCGCGGCGCTGTACCGCAGCGCCCGGTGGTGGGCAGCGGTCGGGGTCGCCTTCTGCCTCGTCGGCCTCGCCGTCGGCTGGTGGGTCGCCGGCAGCTCGGAGGTGCAGGCGACCATCGCGGCGCCGGAGCAGATCCGCCAGCTGGTGGAGCGGGACTTCGAGAACTACTACTCCTCGGCACCGGCCGGCTCGTTCGCGGCGAAGGTGGCCACCAACAACGCGTGGGTCTCGGCGCTCGCGCTGGCCCTCGGCGTGCTGCTGCTGCCCGTGGTCTGGATCCTGTGGCAGAACGCGCTCAACGTCGGCATCGCCGGGGGTCTGATGGCCGCCAGCGGCAAGCTCGACCTCTTCTTCGGGCTCATCCTGCCGCACGGCCTGTTGGAGCTCACCTGTGTGTTCGTCGCTGCCGGGGCGGGCCTGCGGCTCGGCTGGTCCTGGGTCGACCCCGGCCCGCGCACCCGGTCCCGTGCGCTCGCGGAGGAGGGACAGGCCGCCGGTGCGCTCGCGCTCGGGCTCGCGGCCACGTTGTTCGTCTCCGGAGTGGTGGAGGCGTTCGTCACACCGTCCGGTCTGCCGACGTGGGCCCGCGTCGGCATCGGTGCGGCGCTCTGGCTCGCCTTCCTGGCCTACGTCGTGGTGCTCGGGGGCCGGGCGGTGCGCGCCGGCGAGACCGGCGACGTCGGCGGGTCGGGTCGCGCGGACGCGGCTCCGAGCGTCGGCTGAGCCCCCCGCGCGACCGCCCCGGCTGGTCTACAGGCGGCCCGCGGCCTTGAGCGCGAGGTACCGGTCGGCGAGCGCAGGGGCCAGATCGTCCGGTGGAGCGTCCACGACCTCGACACCGGTGCGCACCAGCCGTTCGGCCACCCGACGGCGTTCTCCGCGGGCGCGCTCGGCGGCCGCCGCGTCGTAGACCGCGTCGACGTCACCGCGTGCAGCCGCCATCTCCTCGACCCGTGGGTCCGCCACCGACGCGAGCATCACGAGGTGCCGCCGGGTCAGCTGGCCCAAAACCGGCAGCAGACCCTCCTCGACCGGCGCGGTGTCCAGGGCGGTCAGCAGCACGACGAGGCTGCGCCGCGACGCGCGAGTCAGGACGGCCCCCGCCATGCCGCGATAGTCGGGCTCCACCAGCGCGGCCTCCAGCGGAGCCATGGCCTGCACCAGCGCCGGCAGCAGCCCGGTAGCGGGCACGCCCTCCACCCGGGCCCGCACGGCACGGTCGTAGGCCAGCAGGTCCACCCGGTCGCCGGCCCGAGCGGCCAGGGCAGCGAGCAGCAACGCGGCATCCATGGCCGCGTCGAGCCGGGGGGCGTCGCCGACCCGACCGGCGGCGGTGCGCCCGCAGTCGAGGACGAGCAGCAGGTGCCGGTCGCGCTCGGGCCGCCACGTCCGGACCATGACGTCCGCGGCGCGGGCCGACGCCCGCCAGTCGATGGACCGCACGTCGTCGCCGTCGACGTACTCGCGTAGCGAGTCGAACTCCGTGCCCTGGCCACGGACCCGGATCGCGGAGCGGCCGTCGAGCTCGCGCAGTCGGGACAGCCGCGACGGCAGGTGCTTGCGCGACGTGAACGGCGGCAGCGCGCGCACCCGCCACGGCGCCGGGTGGGAGCCCTGGCGTCCGGCCAGGCCGAGCGGCCCGAGCGCCCGTACGGTCACCCGGTCGGCGGGCCGGTCGCCGCGGCGGGTCGGCCGCAGCGTCGTCACGACCCGCTGCCGTTCGCCGGCCGGTACGTCGATCGGGTGACGTTGCGTGAGCGCCCCGGCGCTCGGCGGCCAGGCGTCGCGCAGCCGGCCGCGCACCCGCCGGCCGGACGGGTTCGCGACGGTGAGCCGGACCGTCGCCGACTCGCCGAGCCGCACCGACGAGTCACCGGCGCGGGACAGCTGCAGTCGGCGGACCGGCCCGGCCATGGCCACGTCGACCGCGACCAGCAGCAGCAGCAGCGTCGTCGCGAGGAGGACACCCCAGCCCGTCGGCACGAGCAGCCCGACCAGCACCGCCGCGATGACCGCCAGCAGCCCCAGCCGACCCGTCAGCGCCACGGGCGTGTCCCTCCGGGCCGCGTGGACATCAGCGTGGGACGGGCACGGCGCCGAGCACCCCGTCGAGGACGGCGTCGGGGGTCACGCCCTCGAGCTCGGCCTCCGGACGCAGCTCCACGCGATGGCGCAGGGCCGGACGGGCCAGTGCCTTCACGTCGTCCGGTGTGACGTAGTCGCGTCCGGACAACCAGGCCCAGGCGCGGGCCGAGGACATCAGCGCGGTCGCCCCGCGTGGGGAGACCCCGAGCTGCAGCGACGGGGAGGAGCGGGTCGCCCGGGCCAGGTCGACGACGTAGCCGACGACCTCCGGGGCGATGGACACCCCGCGTACCGCGGACCGGCCGGCCTCGAGCTCGGCCGCGCCGGCGACCGGCCGTACGCCCGCTGCACGCAGGTCGCGCGGGTCGAAGCCTTCGGCGTGTCGGGTCAGGACGTCGACCTCGTCCTCGCGCGACGGCAGCGGCATCGTCAGCTTGAGCAGGAAGCGGTCGAGCTGTGCCTCGGGCAGTGGGTACGTGCCTTCGTACTCCACGGGGTTCTGGGTGGCCACGACGACGAACGGGTCGGGCAGCGCCCGGCCGTCCCCCTCCACCGTGACCTGGCGCTCCTCCATCGCCTCCAGGAGCGCAGCCTGCGTCTTCGGCGGTGTCCGGTTGATCTCGTCGGCGAGCAGCAGGTTGGTGAAGACCGGGCCCTCGCGGAACGAGAACGCGGAGCTGCGCGCGTCGTAGACCAGCGAGCCGGTGACGTCGCCGGGCATCAGGTCCGGGGTGAACTGCACCCGCTTGGTGTCCAGCGACAGGGCAGCCGCGAGGGTCCGGACCAGCAGCGTCTTGGCGACACCGGGCACGCCCTCGAGCAGGACGTGACCGCGACACAGCAGCGCGATCACGAGGCCGGTGACGGCGGCGTCCTGGCCGACGACGGCCTTCGCCACCTCTGCGCGCAGCGACTGCAGCGCGGACCGCGCGTCCACCGAGGGCGCGGCGGCGTGGATGTCGGTCACGGTCGGCGGACCTCTCTCTCGAGGGCGTCGAGGTCGTCGGCGAGCCGCACCAGCGCGGCGTCGTCGGCAGGTGCGGCACCGTACAGCAGCGCCGCGACGTCACGAGGCGTACGACGGGTCCGCGCGGCGACAGCGTCCACCAGGGCCGGCGGCTCGGCGCGCGCGGGCAGGCCCATCAGCGGGACCAGCCGGGACCGCAGCCCTGCCCGCAACGACTCGGCCGCGGTGTCGCGCGCGCCGCCACGACGGTAGAGCCGGGCCCGCCCTTCCACCGTCTCGGCGGCCCGGACCACGACGGGGAGCGGCTCGGTGACCACCGGGCCCAGTCGGCGTCCCCGCCACAGCGCGAGCAGCAGGACGGCCACGGCGAGCTGCACCAGCCCCCACCACACCCCGTCCGGCACGAGGTCGTAGAACGACCGCTGCTGGGCCGAGTCCGGCACGTCGGACAGCGACGGCAGGTACCACACGAGGCGCTCCCGGGCACCGAGCAGCCCGAGGGCCAGCGCCGCGTTGCCCTCCTCGCCGAGATGGCGGTTCGTCAGCGGCGCCGTGGTGCCGATCAACGTGACCGAGCGAGCGTCGTCGCGCACCTGCACGAGCGACGGCAGGCCGTCGCCGGCATAGCAGAGCCGGGCGCCCCGCTCGCCGGCGCGGACCTGCCAGCTGCGACCTCCGGTCTCGGCCGCGCCGGCGCGCCGCGCGGCGCGCAGTGCGCACCCGGGTTGACGCACCTCGGACGGTGCGCCGCCTGCGACGGTGACAGCGGGGACGAAGCGTTCGGGCTCGCCCGGCGCGATGACCACCAGGTCCGCGCCGGTGCGCAGGACTTCGGTGACCTGCTCGTCGACGAGCAGGTCGGGGTCGACGACGAGGACGGTGTCTCCGGGGCCTGCCCCGGAGACCACTCGCGCCGTGGTGGTGGCCAGGTCGACCGTCACGCCCTGGTCCCGCAGGATCTGCGCGACGGCCCGGCCGCCAGCCGGGTCCGGCGCGCGCGGGTCGAGCCGGCCGGTTCCGCCGCGGCCCGCCGTCGCGGCGAGGACGAGGGCGCCGAGCAGGACGACCAGGACGACGGCCACCGGGCCGCGTGCCGCGCGCCACACCTGGGTCGGCGTCGGGTCCAGGCTGGTCATCGCGGCGCGGCCGGGGTCGTGGGACGGGCCGCGCGCACCGCATCGTCCAGCGCACGCAGCGCCGCGTATCCCTCCGGCCCGGTGGGCCGCCCGCCGTACCAGACCTCGTCGAACAGCCGAGCCGCCGCGCGCAGGTCGGCCGCGCAGGTCGGGAGGGCGGCGCCCGCCTCGGCCGCTGCCTCGTCGGCGGTCCGGCCCGGTCGCGGCTCGAGGACGGCCCGCTCCTCGAGGGAGCGCACCACCGCGCGCAACCGCTCCCGAACCGCCTCGGCCCACTCGCCGGCCGTTGCGTGAGCCTCGGCGGCGGCGCGGTGCTCGGCGGCGCTGCGCTCGCCTCCGACGAACAGCGACCGGTCGGTGGCCTGCCGGCGGCCCAGCGGGCCGACGCGAAGTCGGACGGCGACCACGGCGGTCGCCAGGAGAAGCAGGACGACCGCGAGGCCCGCGTAGCCACCCGGCGAGACGCCGGCGACGTCGTCGAGCAGGTTGGCCGCCTGCTCGTAGAGCCAGCGCAGCACCCGCTCGGTCAGTCCCGGTCCGGCGTCGCGGTAGATCTGCTTGGCCAGCTCCTCCCGCGCTGCCTCCTGCGCCGCCTCACGGCCGAGGTCGACCGGGACGCCCACCGGGACGCTCATCCCGTGGGTGCCGCACCGGTCGCCGTCGGTCCCTGGCCGCGGACGGCGGTCGGGTCGGGCACGCCGGCCGCGCGGGCGAGCTCGATGTCGAGCGCCTCCCGCCGGATGCGCCGGTCGACGTAGATCAGGGCGGTCGACACCGCGGTGAACGGCCAGGTCACCGCGGAGGCGGCGATCGTCCCCACCGCGGTCACGAGCAGCGGCAGGATCTCGTACGGGTTCATGCCGTTGCCGTCACCGGTCAGGTAGGACACGAGCAGCGTCAGCACGGTGAACGGCACGCTGAGGATGCCGGTGAGGAACTGCGCGATGACGTTGACCAGCAGCAGGATCCCGAAGGTTCGCCACCAGGCGCCCTGCACCAGCGAGCGGGAGCGCCGCAGCGAGGGCACCACCCCCTGGCGCTCCAGCACGATCGCCACCGGGGCGAGGGCGAACGCGACGTACAGGTAGGCGGCGACGGCCACGGCCGCGGGCACGCCCACCAGGAAGGCCAGCACGACCACCACGGTGGGCGCCGACAGGACGGCGAGCAGGACACCCGGTCCGACCGCGAGCACCAGCACCGTCAGCTCGATGAGGATCACCAGCACGGTCACGCCGAGCAGGGCGGGCATCCGCGGCCGGGTCTGCGCCCAGGCCGCTGCGGTGCCGATGCGCTGGCCGAGGACCGCCCGGCTGACCACGACGGTGAGGATGCCGGTGAGCAGCAGGGTGGCCACCAGCGTGACGACGACCTGGATCCCGGTCGCCGACAGTGCGCTGGCGGTGAAGGCGAGCTCCTCGTCGGGGTCGGCCGGCTGGTCGAAGCCGAACGCCACGTCACCCGCGTCCCGCAGCAGCAGCCAGGTGAGCGGCACGGTGAGCACCTGCGTGACCACCGCGACGAGCGCCGACAACCCCAGCATGATCTTCGGTTGGGCGCGGATGCTCGAGATGGCGCCGTCCAGGATCTCGCCCACGCCCAGCGGGCGCAGCGGGATGACGCCGGGCTTCGGCGGTGGCGGCGGCGGCGCCCACTGCGGTGATCCCTGCGGCGCCGGTCCCCACCCGGGTGCACTGCCCCAGCCGCCCGGCCCGGACTGCCCGCCGGCAGGGTTGGGGGACGGCAGCGGCGGAGGCTGCTGTGGTGCCCATCCCGGTGGTACCGCGTCGCTGGGCGGTGTCCACCCCGGCTGATCACTCACCGCATCATGGTGTCACGGCCGGTGAGGCGCAGTGATCCGTGCCACGATGTTGGCATGCGGACATCGAGCCTGGCACGCGCATGAAAGGCCGTGTGCTCATCGTCGACGACGACACGGCCCTGGCCGAGATGCTCGGCATCGTGCTGCGTGGCGAGGGCTACGAGCCGGTGCTGTGCGCTGACGGCGACCAGGCGGTGCCGATGTTCCGTGAGCACAAGCCCGACCTGGTGCTGCTCGACCTGATGCTCCCGGGCACCGACGGCATCGACGTGTGCCGGGCCATCCGCTCCGAGTCCGGTGTGCCGATCGTCATGCTCACCGCCAAGACCGACACGGTCGATGTCGTCGTCGGTCTGGAGTCCGGTGCCGACGACTACGTCGTCAAGCCGTTCAAGCCCAAGGAGCTGGTGGCCCGCATCCGGGCCCGGCTCCGCCGCAGCGAGGAGCCCTCGCCCGAGCTGCTGGAGATCGGTGACCTGGTCATCGACGTCGCCGGCCACTCGGTCAAGCGGGACGGAACACCGATCGCGCTGACGCCGCTCGAGTTCGACCTGCTCGTGGCGCTCGCGCGCAAGCCCTGGCAGGTCTTCACCCGCGAGGTGCTCCTCGAGCAGGTGTGGGGCTACCGGCACGCGGCCGACACGCGGCTGGTCAACGTGCACGTCCAGCGGCTGCGCTCCAAGGTCGAGCGCGACCCCGAGCGGCCGGAGGTCGTCGTGACGGTTCGTGGCGTCGGGTACAAGGCGGGGCCGGCCTGACCGACGTCCCCGCCGCAGCCGGGCCGGCGCGCGCGGCGCGACTCGCGGCCCTGGGCAAGCGCGTCCAGCGCGACCTGCGTCGCTGGTGGCGGCGCGCCGTCGCGCTGTGGCGGCGCTCGCTGCAGCTGCGGGTCGTCACCACGACGACCGTGTTCTCGCTGATCGCCATCATGGTGCTCGGCAACGTCCTCATCACCAGGGTCCGGGACGGCCTGCTGGACGCGAAGAGGCAGGCGTCCCTCGCCGAGGCGACCACCGGCACGCGCACGACGCAGGAGGCGTTCGACTCCGCGGACCGCAGCGAGGCCGGCGTCTACGACACGCTCGTTCCCGACCTCGTGCGTCAGCTGGCGAAGGGTGGCGGGACGCCGGACGGCTCGAAGGACGTCGTGCTGCTGCGTGGGCCGGACGTCAACGACCCGAACGCGCCGCTCGGCCGCAGCTCCTTCGGGGCCGATGTGGGTGCGGTCCCCGAGGCGCTGCGCACCCAGGTACAGACGGAGGCCACCCAGCAGTGGACGTACAGCCGGGTGCTGCGGCCCTCGGGGCAGACGGTCCCCGTCGTCGTCGTGGGCTCGCCCGTGGTGATCCCCGACGCCGGCGCGTACGAGCTGTACTTCCTGTTCCCGCTCGACAAGGAGCAGAGCACGCTCGGGCTCGTGCGCCGGGCGCTGCTGCTCGCCGCGCTCGGCCTGGTGATCCTCGTCGGCGGCATCGCCTGGCTGGTCACCCGGCAGGTGGTGACGCCGGTACGGATGGCGGCCCGCATCGCCGAACGGCTCTCCGCCGGTCGGCTCGAGGAGCGGATGCGGGTACGTGGTGAGGACGACCTTGCGCGGCTGGCGGCCTCGTTCAACCGGATGGCGTCGAACCTGCAGCGGCAGATCCGCCAGCTCGAGGACCTGTCCCGCCTGCAGCGACGGTTCGTGTCCGACGTGTCGCACGAGCTTCGAACACCGCTGACGACCGTCCGGATGGCCGCGGACGTGCTGCACGAGGCCCGCGAAGGCTTCGACCCGTCCGTCGAGCGCAGCGCGGAGATCCTGCAGGCCCAGCTCGACCGCTTCGAGTCGCTGCTCGCCGACCTGCTCGAGATCAGCCGGTACGACGCCGGGGCCGCGGTGCTCGACGCCGAGCCCACCGACCTCGTCGCCATCGTCCAGCACGTGATCGAGTCGATGGAGCCTCTCGCCGAGCGCCGGGGAAGCGAGCTGGTCCTGGTGATCCCGCGCCAGCCCTGTGTCGCGGAGGTCGACGGCCGGCGGATCGAGCGCATCCTGCGCAACCTGGTCGTCAACGCCATCGAGCACGGCGAGGGCCGGCCGGTCACCGTGCGGGTGGCCGGCGACGAGGACGCGGTCGCGATCGCCGTGCGCGACCGGGGTGTCGGCCTGTCGTCGACCGACGTGACGATGGTCTTCAACCGGTTCTGGCGGGCCGACCCGGCGCGCGCCCGGACCACGGGCGGCACCGGTCTCGGCCTGTCGATCGCCTTGGAGGACGCCCACCTGCACGGCGGCTGGCTGCAGGCCTGGGGTGACCAGGGCGACGGCTGCCAGTTCCGGCTGACCCTGCCGCGACGGCAGGGGACCGAGCTGGAGGGCTCGCCGATCCCCCTCGAGCCGTCGGACTCGGCTCGCCGCAGGCTCCCGGTCCGCGTCGGTGAGCCGTACCGCCGGGTGGGCTCGCCGGGAGGCGTCGATGCGTAGCCGCGTGCGCGTCGCCGCCGTCGTGCTGCTGGCCGCGGCGCTGCCGGCCTGCGCGAGCATCCCGACCTCGGGCCCGGTCCGCGAGGGCAGTGACCTGAGCGTGCAGCGCCAGGACGTGGCGGTCCCGTTCATCGCCGAGCCCCCCGCACCGGGAGCGTCGGCCGAGGACGTGGTCCGTGGCTTCCTGCGGGCCAACGCGGACTTCCGCGGCGACCACGCGGTCGCCCGGCTCTACCTCGCGCCGAGGGCGCGCCAGCAGTGGCGCCCGGGCGCCGGCACCACCGTGTACGACCGGGTGACCGCGCCGCTGACGGTCGAGGAGTCCGACGGCGGGCAGGTCACCGTGCGTGCCACGGAGGTGGCGACGATCGACGGCGAGGGGAGCTACCGGCGCACGGCCGGCGGCACCGAGGCCGCGCGGACCTTCGGCATGGAGCGGGTCGACGGCGAGTGGCGGATCGCCGCCCTGGAGGACGGCCTGCAGCTCTCGCGCTTCGACGTGCAGGAGAGCTTCCGGCAGGTGTCGCTGTACTTCCTGTCCCCGTCGCGCAACACGCTGGTCCCGGACGTCGTGCTCGTCCCGGAGCTGCCCGGCCTGTCGACGAAGCTGGTGTCGCGGCTGCTGCGCGGGCCGACGGCGTCGCTTCGTGGCGCGGTCGACACGGCGTTCCCGCAGGGGACCTCCCTCGAGGTGCAGTCGGTCCCGGTGCGGGACGGCCTGGCCACGGTGCAGCTCGACCAGCGGGCCTTGCGCGCCGACGAGGACGCACGGGAGCAGATGTCCGCGCAGATCGTGTGGACGCTCAAGCAGCTTGGCCCCGAGATCGCACGGATCCACATCACCGCCGGCGGCGAGGAGCTGGGCGTCCCGGGTGTGAGCGAGGAGCAGGACCGGGACTCGTGGCAGACCTTCGACCCCGACGGTCTCCCCGGGAGCCCCTCGGTGTACGTGGTGCGCGGGCTGCAGGTCGGTCGGTTGATCGAGGGCCGCTTCGAGCCGGTGGAGGGACCGGCCGGCGCCGGGCAGGTGGCGCTGCGCGGGCCGGCCGTCTCGTTGGACACGGCCCGTCTCGCCGCGGTGAGCGCTGACGGCACGAGGCTGTACGTGGGACGGTTCGCCGCCGACGCCCCGCTGGAGGAGGTGCTGCGAGGCGGTGACCTGAGCCAGCCCTCGTGGGACCCGATCGGCAACCTCTGGCTGGTGGACCGCGGGTCCGGCCAGCTGCTGCTGCTGCCCGGCGGCGCCGGGCCGGCCGTGCGGGTGCAGCTGCCCAGGCTGCCGGGCGGCCCGAGCCAGATCGCCGTCTCCCGCGACGGTGCGCGCGCGGCCCTGGTGACCGGCGCGGGCCGGTCCGCCCGTCTCGTCGTCGGTGCCCTGACCGGGGTCGAGCGGGTCGAGCCGGGCTCGCCGAACGACACGGTGACGGTGGCGGTCACCGCCGTCCACGAGGTGCTGCCGACCCTGCGGTCGGTCCGCGACGTGGCCTGGGCGGACGCCCGCACTCTCGCGGTGCTCGGCAGCCAGGACGGGCTGCCCGTCGCCCCGCTGTACACGAGCATCGACGGCTACGACGTGGTCGCCGTAGAACCGCCGAGCGACCCGGTGTCGCTCGCGGCGGTTCCGCCGTTGGAGGCGCAGAGCAGCCCGCTGGTGGTCGCCACCGCGGCCGGGAGGCTCGTGCAGTACATCCCCAGCAGGGGATGGGTGGAGCTCGGAGAGGGCAGCGACCCGGCGTACCCCGGCTGAGCCGCGACGGGCCGTCCCCAGGTCGTGCCTCGCCGCGGCTCGTCCCCAGCAGGCGCCGACACGACCCGGCCAGGCCTGCGCCGGGTCAGGCTGGCGGGCGTGCCATCGGTCCTGCGTCTGCTCCGGTCCGCAGCCGCGGGCCTGGTGGACCTCGCGCTGCCCGTGACCTGTGCCGGCTGCGCGACCGCCGGCTTGCTGCTGTGCCCGGCGTGCCGGGCCGCCCTCGGGGCACCGGCCCGGGCCGCCGTGCCTGACCCGTCACCCTCCGGCCTGCCGATGCCGTGGGCCGTCGCGGCGTACGACGGTGTCGTCCGCAGCGCCGTGGTCGCGTACAAGGAGCAGGGCCGGCTCGCGCTCGCCGGACCGCTCGGCGAGGCGCTGGCGCGTAGCGCACGGGCCGCGGTGGGGGCTGCGCCGTTGCCGGTGCTCCTCGTGCCCGCACCGTCGCGGCGGGCGGTGGTGCGAGCGCGGGGCTACGACGCGACCCTGCGGCTGGCTCGGCGGGCTGCGTCCGTCCTCCGGCGCGACGGTCTCGACGTCGCGGTCGTGCCGGCCCTGCGGGCCCGCAACGGGGTCGTCGACCAGGCAGGGCTCGGCGCCGCGGCCCGCGCCGCCAACCTGCAGGGGGCGTTGCAGGTCCCGCGGCGGCTGGCGCCGCTGGTCGACGGTCGCACGGTGCTCCTGGTCGACGACGTCGTCACGACCGGTGCGACCCTCGCCGAGGCGGCGCGGGCGCTGCGAGCGGCCGGCGCCGACGTCGACCGCGCCGCTGTCGTGGCCGCCACGACCCGCCACCATCGGCGGGCGGTTGTCGCGGTCGGGCTGTCGGGGAGCCCGCGAGGGGACTAGCGTTCTGTCATGGCACCCGCCCGGGTCCGTGGTTGCGCCGGACCGATCGCTCCTCGCGGGGCGCCGGTCCGGCTAGCCGATGCCAGCCGCAGGCGAAACGGTCCACGTAAGGCGACTTCTCGTCGTCCGATCACGGTGCGGCTTAGAGGTAAGTCCTGCCCCGCCGGAGGTCCAGACGTCCTCCGGGCCGGGAGAAGGGGAGTAGTGGCGCATGACGCTGCGAGACCCTCAGCAGGCGGATGTGGGGTCGAAGACCAGGTCGGCCGGGCGGGTGCTGCCCCTCGTAGAGTCGTGGCCGGGTAGGAGCCCGGACAACTGATCGCTGCTCAGACGTGGAGGGCCAGTTCGTGGACATCGTCGTCAAGGGTCGACACACCGAGGTGCCCGAGCGGTTCCGCCAGCACGTGGCGGAGAAGCTCACGAAGATCGAGAAGCTCGACCCCAAGGTGATCAGCATCGACGTCGAGTGCTCACAGGAGCGCAACCCACGACTCGCCGACCAGCGTGAGCGCATCGAGCTCACCATCCGCTCCCGTGGCCCCGTCGTACGCGCCGAAGCCGCCGCGCAGGACTGCTACGCCGCGCTCGACGTCGCGGTGACCAAGCTGGAGAACCGGCTGCGCCGGGCGCACGACCGGCGCAAGGTGCACCACGGCGCGAAGTCGCCGGAGTCCGTCGCCGAGGCGACGGCGCGGCTCGAGTCACAGAACGGTGCGGCGCCGGGGCTGGCGGGCGCGGAGCCGGAGGCGACACACGAGGTCGTCGACGACGGGCCCATGTACGTCCGCGAGAAGGTGCACAAGGCGGAGCCGATCAACCTCGACCAGGCGCTCTACGAGATGGAGCTGGTCGGCCACGACTTCTACCTGTTCGTCGACGCCGACACCGAGCAGCCGAGCGTGGTCTACCGCCGCCGCGGCTACGACTACGGCGTGATCCGGCTGGCTGTGTGAGGTCGGGCGACGGCAGGTGACGAGCCGCGCGGGACGCCGTGAGTCAGGCACCGCCGGTCCCGGGGTTCGGGCCGAAACCGGGTCCTGACCTGGCCCGACGTGTCATAGTTCAGCGGGCCAGCAGGACCAGTTTCCAGGGAGAGGGGACGGGGTGAGCGACGTTTCCGCCGGGGCAGCCGGACGAGCCTCGTCCGGCGCGGGGGAACCGATCCGCGTTCTCGTGGTGGACGACCACGCCCTGTTCCGCCGCGGCCTGGAGATGGTGCTCGGTCAGGAGAGCGACATCGAGGTGGTCGGTGAGGCCGGGGACGGCGCCGAGGCGGTGGAGCTCGCCTCACGGCTGCTGCCGGACATCGTCCTGATGGACGTCCGGATGCCGCGTAGGTCCGGCATCGAGGCGTGCACCGCCATCAAGGACGTCGTCCCGAGCTCCAAGATCGTCATGCTCACGATCTCCGACGACGAGGCCGACCTCTACGACGCGATCAAGGCCGGTGCCAGCGGCTACCTGCTCAAGGAGATCTCCATCGACGAGGTGGCCGCGGCCATCCGGTCGGTGGCGGGCGGCCAGTCGCTCATCAGCCCGTCCATGGCCTCGAAGCTGCTCACCGAGTTCGCGACGATGATCAAGAAGGACGACGAGCGCCAGCAGGTGCCGGCTCCCCGGCTGACCGACCGCGAGCTCGAGGTGCTCAAGCTGGTGGCGAAGGGCCTGAACAACCGGGACATCGCCAAGGAGCTCTTCATCAGCGAGAACACGGTGAAGAACCACATCCGCAACATCCTGGAGAAGCTGCAGCTGCACTCGCGGATGGAGGCGGTCGTCTACGCCGTCCGCGAGAAGCTCCTCGAGATCACCTGAGCATCCCGCCCGCACGCCTGCGTACCCCGGGGGGCGCACCAGCCGCCCGACCTGGGCACGCCGGACCCGAATCACGGTGAAGGACTGTCGGGCGGCCGGGCCGACCGGCGTCGCGGTCGCTTTCACCGTGATTCGGGTACGCGGCAGCGGAGCCACCCCGTCAGGCCAGCCGGATCACCGTCTCGAGGTACGTGGCGGGCACGGCCACCGGCCCGCCGTCGCCGTGCCGGTCGTAGCGGCGCGCCAGGTCCGCGAGATCGGCGGCGAGTGCCTGCCGCCCGTCCTCGTCGAGCGCGCCGAACGCGGTGAGGGTCGGGCCGTACCAGCGCCGGAAGAACTCGACGAACTCCTCGGCGGAGCGGTAGCGGAACGTGTTGACCTGCTCGACGGACCGGATCGAGGCGATGGCGTCGCCGAAGAGCTCACGAAGCCGCTCCTCCCGGCCCCACTCCATCGGGGACGCCAGGCCGGGCGGCGGGGACACGTGGGCGGCGGTGGCCCGGAACAGGTCACCGATGAACCCGTCCGGCGTCCACGACGCCAGGGCGATGGTGCCGCCGGGCCGGGCCGCTCGGACCAGCTCGTCCGCGGCGCGCTGCTGGTTCGGGGCGAACATCGAGCCGAACACGCTGAGCACCGCGTCGAACGAACCGTCGTCGACCGGCAGGCTCTCCGCGTCGCCCTCACGCAGTTCGACGTCGAGGCCCTCAGCAGCGACCCGCACCCGGCCGTTGGCCAGCAGCTCGGGCACGTAGTCGACGCCGACGACCGAGGTGCCCGAGCGCGCGGCGGCGATCGCCGCGTTGCCGTTGCCGCAGGCGACGTCGAGCACGCGCCAGCCGGCGCGCAGGTCGGCGGCCTCCGCGAGCCGCTCGCTGACGAGGACGATGCGGCCGGCGACGACGGAGAAGTCGCCGCTGGCCCAGGTGCGCTGCTGGCGCGCCTTCACGGCGGAGAGGTCGGGGGTTGTTGCAGTGGTGGTCATGAGATCCCTTCCCGGGGACGTCGTTGGTACGGACGTCCTGACGGTGCCCGGCCGCGCGACGCCTGCCGAGTCCCGAATCGATACCGGGTGCGAAGGGGGACAGGCCGGGGCAGAACGGGCGCGCCGAGGTCGACTGTCGTGCGAACCGGTACAGGTTCCGTACTACCCCGACGGCTCTCCGGGGGCGAGGATGGTGCCATGGCCGGTCACGAGGACTACTGCCCGATCGCCGTGGGCGTCGAGGTGCTCGGGGACCGCTGGACGCCGCTGGTGATCCGCGAGCTGACGGTGGGCGCCTCCGGCTTCAACGAGATCCACCGCGGCGTGCCCCGGATGAGCCGCTCCCTGCTCTCGCAGCGGCTGCGCACCCTGGAGCGGCAGGGACTCGTCCAGCGCGAGCCCGGCCCACCCGGTCGGCCGGCGGCGTACACGCTCACATCCGCCGGACAGGCGCTCTCGTCGGTGGTCTGGGCGATGGGTCAGTGGGCCGCGGAGTGGGCCTTCGGCGACCCGACCGACGAGGACCTC
>DASVBQ010000169.1:0-6427 GCA_036375795.1 Actinomycetes bacterium | reverse complement strand
CTGCAGGTCTGTGGTGACCGTCACGTCGGTGGTGCCGCCGGTGTCGATGAGCACCGTCGTGATGGTCGCGGCAGCCGTGCCGGCACCCCGGGCCTCCTTGGCGTTCGCCTCGATGACCGCCCGGCGAGCCTCGGGGTCCTTCTCGACGAACTTCGCCGTCCCGGCGTAGGTCACCTGGATCGGGCCGACCTTCACCTTGACCCGGCCGTCCACCGTCTCGCCGTCGAAGGACTGGACCGTCGCCCCCGGCATGCAGGGCGCGATGCGCTCCACGTCGAGCAGCACGTCCCACGCCTTGTCCGCCGGCACCGGCACCGTGAAGTGGTGCTCGAGCTGCATCGGGCTAGCTCCCCCCTGCGGCGGCCGTGACCGCGCGCCGCGTCAGTACCCGAGCGAGGTGCTCGCGGTAGTCCGTCTTGCCGTTCAGGTCGCTCGGCGCGCTCGTGCCCTCCGCCGCGTGCTCGGCGGCAGCGGCGATCCCGTCGAGCCCTCCGCCGGCGAGCGCCTGCTCGACCCCGCTGGCCCGGACGGGGGTGGACCCCATGTTGGTCAGGCCCACGCGTGCCTCGGCGATGCTGCCGTTGGACCGCTTCACCGCGGCGGCGACACCGACGATGGCCCAGGACTGGGCGACCCGGTGGAACTTCTCGTACCGGTAGCCCCACCCCTCGCCCAGCTTGGGTACCCGCACCTCGACGAGCACCTCGTTCGGCCCGACTGCCGTCTGCAGGTAGTCGACGAAGAACTCCGACGCCGGCACGGTCCGGCGGCCACCGCTGCCCGCCACGACCATCTCCGCGCCGAGCGCTAGTGCCACCGCCGGCAGGTCGCCGGCCGGGTCGGCGTGCGCCAGCGCGCCACCGAACGTCCCGCGATGCCGTACGGCCGGGTCGGCGACGGTCCGGGTCGCCTCCGAGATCAACCCGCAGTGTGTCCGCACCAGATCGTCGTGGATCACGTCGTGATGCGTCGTCATGGCACCGATCACGAGGTGGTCGCCGTCCTCGCGGACCCCGGTCATCTCCCCGACGCGGCTGACGTCCACGACGACCTCGGGGTACGACAGCCTCAGCCGGAGCAGCGGGATCAGCGACTGGCCGCCCGCCATCACCTTGGCGTCCTCCCCGTGCTGGGCGAGGGCGGAGACCGCCTCGTCGACGGAGCCGGCACGCACGTACTCGAACTGTGCGGGGATCATGCCTGCCCACCCCCTGCCGTCGTCGCGGTGGAGTCGCCGCCGTAGGCGACGGTGCCCTCTGCCGCGGGCGCACCCCCGGCGCCGCCCTGGTGGATGGCGCGCCAGACGCGTTCCGGCGTGCACGGCATCCGGACGTCGTCGACGCCGAAGTGCCGGATCGCGTCGACCACGGCGTTCACCACAGCCGGCGTCGAGGCGATCGTCCCGGCCTCGCCGACACCCTTGACCCCGAGCGGGTTGGTCGTCGACGGGGTCTCGGTACGGCCGGTCTCGAACGACGGCAGGTCCGGCGGCGCCGGCACCAGGTAGTCGACCATCGTGCCGGTCACCAGGTTGCCGCCGTCGTCGTACACCGCCTCCTCGTAGAGCGCCTGCGCGATGCCCTGGGCGACCCCGCCGTGCACCTGGCCCTCGACGATCAGCGGGTTGACCACCTTGCCGATGTCGTCGACGCAGACGTACTTGCGGATCTTCGCCATCCCGGTCTCGGTGTCGACCTCCACGGCACACAGGTGCGTGCCGTGCGGGTAGGAGAACGTCTCCGGGTCCATCAGGTTGTCGGCGGTGAGGATGGCATCGCTGCCCTCGGCCATCGTGTGCGCCGTGAAGGACGCGAAAGCCACCTCCTGGATCGTCTTGGTGGCCGACGGCGTCCCCTTCACCCGGAAGGTCCCGGCGTCGAACTCGACGTCCGCGGGGTCGGCCTCCAGCAGGTGCGCCGCCAGCAGCTTGGCCTTGTCGACGACGGACTCGGCGGCACGACGGACGGCGGTCCCGCCGACGACGAGCGACCGCGAGCCGTAGGTGTCCAGGCCCCACGGGACGGCGGCGGTGTCGTTGACGATGATCTCGACGTCCTCGAACGGGACACCAAGTGCGTCGGCCGCGATCTGGCTGAACGTCGTGACGTGGCCCTGTCCGTGGGGCGACGTCCCGACGACCACCTCGGCCTTGCCGAGCGGGGTCATCCGGACGGTGGCCCGTTCCCAGCCGCCCGCGACGTACCCCTTCTCGCCGAGCCAGCGGGAGGGCGCCAGGCCGCACATCTCGGTGTACGTCGAGATGCCGATGCCGAGCTGGACCGGGTCGCCCGACTCGCGGCGCTTGGCCTGCTCGGCCCGCAGCGCGTCGTAGCCGAACAGGTCGAGCGCCTTCTCGGTCGCGGCCTCGTAGTTGCCCGAGTCGTACTCGAGCCCGCAGACCGTGGTGTACGGGAACTCGTCGTGGCCGATCCAGTTGCGGCGCCGGAGCTCGAGCGGCTCCACCCCCAGGTGGGCCGCCAGGTCGTCGACGGCCCGCTCGATGGCGTACGTCGCCTCCGGCCGGCCCGCCCCGCGGTAGGCGTCCGTCGGGGTCTTGTTGGTGAACACTCCGGTGCAGTGGAACGAGTGCGTCTCGAACTTGTAGATGGCGGGGTACATGTAGCGGCCGAGCAACGGGATGCTCGGCGTGAGCAGCTGCAGGTAGGCACCCATGTCGGACAGCAGGTCGACCCGCAGGCCGAGCATCTTCCCGTCCGTGGTCGCCGCGATCTCGACGTCCTGGATCAGGTCGCGCCCGTGGATGGTCGCCTGGTAGTCCTCGCTGCGGGAGGCCGTCCACTTGACCGGCCGGCCCAGCCGACGCGCCAGGGCGAGGCAGATCGCCTCCTCGGCGTAGATGTCGAGCTTGGAGCCGAAGCCGCCGCCGACGTCCGGCGCGATCACTCGGATCTTGTGCTCCGGGATGCCGCAGACCAGCGACATGAAGATGCGGACGAAGTGCGGGACCTGGGTCGCCGACCAGAGCGTGAACGAGTCGGCTCCTGCCGTCGGGTCGGCGACCACCGACCGCGGCTCCATCGCGTTGGGGATCAGGCGCTGGTTGACGTAGCGGCGCTTGAAGACGACGTCGGCCCTGGCCTTGGACGCCTCGTAGTCGCCGTGCTCCTCGTGGAAGGTGTAGCAGACGTTGGTGCCGAGGTCCTCGTGGACCAGCTGGGAGCCGCCGGCCATCGCCTGCTCCATGTCGAGGACGACGGGCAGCGGCTCGTAGTCGACCTCGACCGCCTCCAGCGCGTCCACCGCTCCGTAGCGGCTGTTCGCGACGACCACGGCGATGGCGTCGCCGACGTAGCGCACCGCGTCGCGCGCCACGGGGAAGTGCGAGGGCGTCTTGGCGTCCTCGCTCACCGTCCAGGCCATCGGCAGGCTGCCGAAGTCGTCGGCCAGGTCCGTGCCGGAGAACGCGGCGACGACACCTGGCCGCTCGCGGGCGGCCGACACGTCGACGCGGGTCAGCCGGGCGTGCGCCATCGGCGAGCGCAGCAGGGCGACGTACAGGGTGCCGGGGGGCGTGACGCTGTCGGTCCATCGCGTCCGGCCGGTGACCAGGCGCGCGTCCTCCTTGCGGCGCAGCGGCTGTCCGACTGAGGCGGCGGGGCGCTCTTCGGTCGCGGTCACTGGGCACCTCCCGCAGCCATCTGCACGGCCTTGACGATGTTGTGGTAGCCGGTGCAGCGGCAGAGGTTGCCCTCCAGGCCGTCCCGGATCTCCTGCTCGTCAGGGTTCGGGTTGTGCTCCAGCAGGTCGACCGTCGCCATGATCATCCCCGGCGTGCAGTAGCCGCACTGCAGGGCATGGCACTCCTTGAATGCCGTCTGGACCGGGTGCCACTCGCCGTTGGCCAACCCCTCGACCGTCGTGACCTCCCCCCCGTCGGCCTGCACGGCCAGCACCGCGCACGACTTCACGCTCATCCCGTCGAGACGCACCGTGCAGGCCCCGCAGTTGCTGGTGTCGCACCCGACCGGGGTCCCGACCTTGCCGACGACGTCTCGCAGGTAGTGGACCAGCAGCAGCCTTGGCTCGACCTCGTCCTCGCGGCGCTCGCCGTCGACGGTCATCTGGATGCGGACCATGCGCACACTCCTTCGCTCGCCGATGAGCAGGGTGCTGATGTTGCCGAGCCAACCACGCGACGGCCCGCTCGGGAAGGCCTCGACCGGTGCGGGAGTGGATCACGGGGATATGGCCGGTTCGCCCCTGCGGTCCGCGGGCTCAGGCACCTGACTCGGTCAGCACGGCGACGGCCCGAGTTGCCGCGGCGCGAACCCGCGGCACCGGGTCGGCGCGCAGCTCAGCCACCTCCGGAAGGAGGTCACCGAGCAGGTGCCGGGCGACGACCTTGACGGCCATCTCCCGAACCCGCCAGGCCTCGTCGACCAGGGCGACCTTCACGGCGTCCAGGGCAGTGTCGTCCCAGGCCCACAGCAACCCGCGCGCACCCCACACCCGGAGCCAGTACGTGTCCTGGTGCGTGCGCCCGTCGAGGAACTTCTCCGCAGCGGGTCCACCCAGTGCCACGAGCAGCCCGGGGTCGGCCTCCTCGGCGACGATGAGCCGGGCACAGCCGGCGACGACCGCGTCCTGGCCCCGGCGGACGCACTCCTGCTCGATGCTCTGGCGGGGGGTCAGGCCCCAGCGTGACCGCGGCGGCATGTCCGGAGTCTCCCGGACCTAGGGTCGGGGCCGTGACATCCGCGTCCCCGGCTCGCCGCCTCGACGGTCTCGGCACGACGATCTTCGCCGAGATGTCCGCCCTCGCCGTCGCCACCGGCGCGGTGAACCTCGGGCAGGGGTTCCCGGACACCGACGGCCCGGCCGAGGTGGCCGAGGCCGCGGTGCGCGCGATCCGCGAGGGCATGAACCAGTACCCACCCGGGCCGGGGATCGCCGACCTCCGGCTGGCGGTCGCCGAGCACCAGCAGCGGTTCTACGGCCTGGTCGTCGACCCGGACCGCGAGGTCGTCGTCACCACCGGCGCCACCGAGGCGATCGCCGCCGCGCTGCTCGGCCTGGTCGACCCCGGCGACGAGGTCGTGGCCCTCGAGCCGTTCTACGACTCGTACTCCGCCTGCATCGCGTTCGCCGGCGGGGTGCGGGTCCCGGTGACCCTGCGCGCACCCGACTTCCGGCTGGACGTCGACCGGCTGCGCGACGCGGTCACCGACCGAACCCGCCTGGTCCTGCTGAACACCCCGCACAACCCGACCGGGACCGTGCTGACCGAGCCCGAGCTCGCCGCCGTCGCGGACCTGGCCGTCGAGCGCGACCTCGTCGTGGTCACCGACGAGGTCTACGAGCACATGGCGTACGACGTGGCGCACCGGCCGCTCGCCACCTTCCCAGGCATGGCCGAGCGGACGTTGACGATCAGCTCCGCCGGCAAGACGTTCTCGTTCACCGGATGGAAGGTCGGCTGGGCCTGCGGACCGGCGCACCTCGTCCGGGCGGTGCTGATGGCCAAGCAGTTCCTGACGTTCGTCTCCGGGGCGCCCTTCCAGCCGGCGGTGGCCGTCGGCCTCCGGCTGCCGGACGCGTACTTCGACGGGCTGCGCGCGACCCTGCGCGGCAAGCGGGACCGGCTCGTGGAGGGGCTGCGAGCCGTTGGCCTCGAGGTCTTCGTGCCGCAGGGCACGTACTTCGTCACGGCCGACGTACGGCCGCTCGGCTACGACGACGGGGTCGCGTTCTGCCGCGACCTGCCGGGCCGGGCCGGTGTGGTCGCGATCCCCCACCAGGTCTTCTACGACGACGTCGAGGCCGGCCGGCCACTCGTCCGCTTCGCGTTCTGCAAGCGCGACGAGGTGCTCGACGAGGCGGTCAGCCGGCTCGGCCGCCTGGGCTGACGCTGCTCCGGCGGCGCTTCTTGACCCGCCGCCCGACCGCCGTCAGCGCCCTGGTCGGCAGGTGCCGCACGACGGTCACGATGGTCTTGTACTGCGCGCCCGGCACCGAGACCACGGTCCCCCGGGACAGCGCGGCGAACGCCTCGTCGACGACCTCTGCTGCGTCCAGCCACAGCCAGTCAGGCGTACGCCGCATGTCGATGCCGGCGCGCTCGTGGAACTCGGTGCGGGTGAACCCGGGGCAGATGACGAGCACACGGACACCCGACCCGGCGACGTCCCCGGCGAGACCCTGGGTGAAGCTCGTGACCCACGCCTTCGCCGCGCTGTAGGTGCCCTGCGGCACGAAGCCCGCCACGGACGACACGTTGACGATGGCGCCGTGCCCGCGCTCGACCATGCCGGGGACCGCGGCGCGCGTGAGCCGCAGCACGGCACGCACGAGGACGCGCAGCATGCGCTCCTCGTCCTCGATGTCGCCGGTGACGAACCGTCGGTTGACCGAGAAGCCGGCGTTGTTGACCAGCAGGTCCACCGGCCGGTCACGGTCCGCGAGGCGT
>DASVBQ010000159.1:0-3321 GCA_036375795.1 Actinomycetes bacterium | reverse complement strand
ACTTGAGCCGCTTCATGACACTCATCGACCGTCGAGCCCCCTTCGTGTCGGCACCCGCGACGGGTCGCCGCCGGCTGGCAGTGCCCACACTAGAACTCCGGCAGCGGGCGCGTGCCGATCACTCGACGACCCCGCACCGGCCGAAGTTCCCGACGGTAGGGTGAACGCCGTGTTCGGACGCAGCAAGCAGTCGACGGCGGAGGCCGCCGACACCTCCCGTGGCGGTGCCCCCAAGGCCGGCGGCAAGGGCCGGCCCACGCCGAAGCGGCGGGAGGCCGAGCGGGGCCGTCGGCGCGCGATAGGGGCTCCCCGCGACCGCAAGGAGGCCTACCGCCGGGTGCGCGAGCGCCAGCGCGAGGAGCGCTCCAAGTCGATGCAGGCGCTGCGCACCGGCGACGAGCGCAACCTGCCGCCCCGCGACCGGGGACCCGTCAAGCGCTACGTCCGCGACGTCGTCGACGCGCGGCGCTCGGTGGCGGAGTTCTTCCTGCCGCTGGCCCTGGTGATCGTCGTCCTGACCCTCACCAGCTCCGCCCAGCTCAAGCTCGTCGGCAGCACCCTGTGGATGGTGCTCGTCGTGCTCATCGTGGTCGACTCGATCGTGCTGGTGATGCGGCTCAAGCGCGGTCTGCGCCGGTCGTTCCCGGACGAGAACCACCGCGGTGCGGTCTCCTACGCGCTGATGCGCAGCATGCAGATCCGCCGGTTCCGGCTGCCGCCGCCGCGGGTCAAGCCCGGCCGCCGACGCGGCTGAGCGCGCCGGCGGACCGGGGGACCGTCAGGCGGAGCGGCCCTTCGGCGCGTGCGCCGCGGTCTTGGCGGGGTCGCGCTCCACGACGTCGTCGAGCACCCCGTCGATGCGCTTCATCAGGTCGTCGGGGATCCGCACGCCCGCGGCCTTGACGTTCTCGGTGACCTGCTCCGGCCGGGACGCCCCGATGATCGCCGAGGCGACGTTGTCGTTCTGCAGCACCCAGGCGACGGCCAGCTGGGCCAGCGTGAGGTCGAGCTCCTCGGCGATCGGCCGCAGCTCCTGCACCCGGGCCAGGACGTCGTCCTTCATGAACCGCTTGATCATGTCGGCGCCACCCTTCTCGTCGGTGGCGCGCGACCCGTCCGGCGGGGTCTCGCCCGGCTTGTACTTGCCGGTCAGGACACCCTGGGCGATCGGCGACCACACGATCTGCGAGACACCCAGCTCGCGACAGGCCGGGACCACGTCGTCCTCGATGACCCGCCAGAGCATCGAGTACTGCGGCTGCGAGGAGATCAGCTGGAAGCCCAGCTCGGTGGCCAGGGCGTGGCCGGCGCGGATCTGCTCGGCGGTCCACTCGCTGACGCCGATGTAGAGCGCCTTGCCCGCGCGGACGACGTCGGCGAAGGCCTGCATCGTCTCTTCGAGCGGCGTCTCGATGTCGTAGCGGTGCGCCTGGTAGAGGTCGACGTAGTCGGTCTGCAGCCGGGTCAGCGAGCCGTCGATCGACTCCATGATGTGCTTGCGGGACAGGCCCATGTCGTTCTTGCCGCCGGGCCCGGTCGGCCAGTAGACCTTCGTGAAGATCTCCAGCGACTGGCGCCGCTCGCCCTTGAGGGCTTCGCCGAGGACGGTCTCGGCCTTGGTGTTCGCGTACACGTCCGCGGTGTCGTACGTGGTGATGCCGGCGTCGAGCGCCGCGCGTACGCAGGCCGTGGCCGCCTCGTTCTCCACCTGCGACCCGTGGGTCAGCCAGTTGCCGTACGTGATCTCCGAGATCTTCAGACCGCTGTTGCCTAGGTATCGGAAGTCCATGCCCTCGACACTATGTGGCCGATCGCCGAGGCCGACGAGCAGGACCGCAACCCGGACATACTCGACCGGTGCGCCGCACCGTCCCGCTTCTCCTCGCCGCGGTTCTCGCGGTCGGGTGCGCCGACGACGCCGGTACGCCGGACAGCGCGCCCGCCTCGTCGCCACCGGTCGCGAGCCCGTCGCCCACCGCACCGAGCGCGACGACCGCATCACCCGCGCCCGCGCCCCCGGCCGGCTCGACCCCTGCCCGCGACCGGCGGCTGGACCGCCCGCTGATACGCGCCGCCCGGCGCGGTGACGCGGACCGGGTCCGGTCCCTGCTGGCCCGGGGGGCCTCGGTGCGGGCCCGCGACCGGACCGGTGCCACCGCGCTCGTCGCGGCGGCGTACGGAAACCACGTGGACGTCGCGGCACATCTCGTCGGCGCCGGCGCCGACGTGAACCGCAAGGACCGCACCCGCCAGAGCGCCTATCTCATCGCCACCAGCGAGGTCGGAGACGACCCCCGGCTGCTGCAGCTCACGCTGAGCGCCGGCGCCGACGTCAGGAGCCTGGACCGGTTCGACGGCACCGGGCTCATCCGCGCCGCCGAGCGCGGGAACGTCGACATCGTGCGGCGGCTGCTCGCGACCGACATCCGCATCGACCACGTGAACAACCTCGGCTGGACGGCGCTGCACGAGGCGGTGATCCTCGGCGACGGCGGCCGCCGCTACGTCCGCACCGTCCGGCTGCTGGTGCGGGCCGGG
This sequence comes from Actinomycetes bacterium, assembly GCA_036375795.1. Lineage (GTDB taxonomy): Bacteria > Actinomycetota > Actinomycetes > JACCUZ01 > JACCUZ01 > DASVBQ01. Next base: position 783 of record DASVBQ010000159.1, on the reverse strand, counting down.
GCGGACGTGAACAAGCCGTCCCGCCACGACGGGGTGCGCCCACTGCAGCACGCCGAGCGACGCGGGTACGGCCGGATCGCTGCGGTCCTCCGCGCGGCAGGCGCCCGCTGACCCCGCGTCTGCGCTACTCGGCCGGGTGCAGGCTCATCGGGCCGTAGACCACCCGGTCGCCCTCGAGCAGCGTCACCTGGTCGACGCCCTCGGCCAGCAGCTCCTGCCACGCCTCGCCCACCCACGACTCGGCGTCGGCCTGGCTGGGGAACCGGTCGCCACCGGCCCGCTCGACGACCGAGCCGTCGGCGGACTCGAAGCGCCACGCGTACGTCATCCGGGCTCCTCCCTGCTTTGACGGGACGGTACCCGTCGTGGTCTAGTCCGAGCTGCCGGCACCCGTCGGCACACAACTGCAGACGCGCCCGTGCAGGGGAAGCCGGTCCGAAGCCGGCACTGACCCGCAACCGTAGGCCGCAGCCCCCTGGTCACCCGACCGGACGAGGGCCCCGCGGCGAGTCGGAACACCTGCCCAGGCGTGAGCGGCTCCTCTCATTCCGTCGAGGTATGCGGGGCGGAGCCCGGACCCACCCCGGGTCCCCGGACCTCACGCCCCCCACGCGCCCAGCGCGTCGGGGGCGTCGTCGTCCCGGCGCGGGAGCGGTCGGGGATCCGTCGCGGATCGCTCCCGAAAGGACACCCCCGTGCCCGGTCATCACCACAGCCACCACCCCCGTCCCCCTGCCCGCGCGCAGGCGGTCGACCTGCCGTCCCTGGCCGTACGTCGCAGCC
>DASVBQ010000152.1:0-3039 GCA_036375795.1 Actinomycetes bacterium | reverse complement strand
CTCGCTCTCCCGGGCGCCGGCCTCGAAGGCCCGCACGATCGGCGCGCAGCCCGTCGACTGCACGGAGACCAGCCGGGGCAGCGGCCCGTCCACCCAGCCCAGCTCGACCAGCTCGGTCAGCGCCTTGTGGATGCCGATCAGCCCGACCCCGCCGCCCGTCGGGTAGACCACGACGTCGGGCATCCGCCAGCCGAGCTGCTCGGCGATCTCGTAGCCCATCGTCTTCTTGCCCTCGATGCGGTACGGCTCCTTGAGCGTCGCCACGTCGAACCAGTCGTCGTCCGACGCCGCGACCGCCGCCCCGACGAGCCGGCCCGCGTCGGAGATGAGACCGTCCACCAGCCGCAGGTCGCCCCCGGCCACGACCGTCTCGGCCCGGGTGATCGACGGTGCGTCCACCGGCATCGCGACGGTCATCGCCAGGCCGGCCCGCGCGGCGTACGTCGCCCAGGCCGCGCCCGCGTTGCCGTTGGTCGGCATGGCCATCCGGGTTGCCCCGAGCTCCCGCGCTCGCGAGACGCCCACTGCCGCGCCGCGTGCCTTGAAGGTTCCCGTGGGCAGCACCCCCTCGTCCTTGACGAGCAGGCGCTCCAGCCCCAGGGCGTCCGCGAGGCGCGGGGCGTCCAGCAGCGGCGTCATGCCCTCGCCGAGGGTGACGACGTGCTCGGGGGACGTCACCGGCAGCAGCTCGTGGTAGCGCCACAGGTCGGGCGGCCGCGCAGCCACCTCGACGCGACCGACCGACACAGCCGACAGGTCGTAGCGCGCGAGCAGCGGTGACCCGCACGCCGGGCACACCCCCTGTCGCACGGTGGCCTCGTGCTGCGCGCCACAACGCGGGCAGTCCAGGTGGGAGAGCGAGCTGAAGTCCGACATGACGGTCATCCTGCCGGGGTCAGGTCGCGTCTCTCGCGCCGCCGGCGCAGCGCGCGGCGGATCCGGGAGGCCAGCAGCACGACCAGCGTCCCGCCGAGGACGAGGAGCAGTCCCGCGATCCCCGCCGCCACCCACGGCGCCACGACGGCCAGTGAGATCAGCCCGGCCACCGAGAAGTCCTCGACCAGGCTCGCCCCGACGTTCGTGGCCGGCTCGGGAGAGGTGTTGACGGCGAGCCGCAGGCCGCCCTTGACCAGGTGCGACGCCAGGGCCGTCAGCCCCCCGGTGGCAGCCAGCACCGCGGCCTCCAGGCTGTCGGCCTCACCGGCGACGAGCAGGCCGATGACGGCCCCGACGGTGGGGCGGATCGCGGTGTGGACCGCGTCCCAGGTGGAGTCGACGTACGGGATCTTGTCCGTGACGAACTCGACGGTGTAGAGCACCGCGGCGGCCACCAGGACGTCGGTCCGCTCCAGCCCAGCCGGAACTGCGTCAACCCCTCCGAAGCGACCGAGCAGGCCGAGCATCAGGACGGTCGCGTAGGCGTTCACCCCGCTGGCCCACCCGGACGTGAACACCAGCGGCAGCAGCTCGGTCATGGTGTCCTCCCCTGGAAGGTGCCGTCGACGTCCAGCACCGCGAAACGGGCGAAGAGCTCCTCGGCGTACCACCCCAGCTCGGCCGTACGCCGCACCGCCTCGAGGTGCGGCGCCCGGCGGTGGGCGAACTCGGTGAGGTGGCGCGACGTGTCCCACAGGCTGAACGTCCCCTGCAGGCCGATCGGTGCCTCGCCGATGCCCACCGCGAGGCGCAGGCCGTCGCAGTGGTGAAGGTCGACGGACACCGGGGGCACCGAGCGCCAGAACGTCACCAGCCGGCGGGCCCGGATCCGGGCCCGGGTCACGGCGGCGACCGGCCCGTCGTGCGGGGCCGGGACGGGGTCGCCGAAGGGTGCCTGCCGCGACCACCGCCCGCGGCTGGTCAGGGGCCGCAGGTCGACCCGCAGCCGCTCGTCGGCGATCCGCGCCCACGACCGGGCCACCGGCCCGCGCTCGAACGCGGCGGCGTCCGCGGCGTCCCGCCACGTCGCGAGCGCGCCCCAGTGGCGGATGTCGGCGTCGCGGACCGTGAACGTCCGGCCGTCGCCGGTCCCCAGCAGCTTGGCGAACTGCGCTCCGGGGGTCCCTCGCAACGGCCGGCGGTGCAGCCCCATCCGCAGGACCGAACCCGGCACTGCCCGCCCGGGCACGCCCCACAGGTGCATCGTGACGAGCGGGGGGACCACGGCCATGACGGGAACCTTACGAGCGCGCCGGCCGTTCCCGGGGGCGAGACGCGACCATGGTCAATTGGCCTTGTCGGGCAGACGTGGGTCAAGGTGAGTGAAACCCCTGCCGACGTGGGTAGAACAGTCGCCGACCCCGTAGTGCCAGACGGTACCGTCCTGGTAGCCGCCCGACCGAGAGACCGGTGTTCATGCCCGAAGGCCGCACGACCACACGCCTCGGCCGTGTGCTGCACAACCGCTGGCTGCGTGCAGCCGCACTGGTCATCGCCGTCGGCGTCTCGCTCTGGAGCGTCGATCGCGTCCCCCATGCGTCCTGGCAGCCGGCCCTGCTCGGCCTGGTCCCGTGGGTGCTCGGCAAGTACGTGCTCTGCCCGCTGCGCTGGCACGCACTGTCCGTGAGCGGTCGCTCACGCTGGTGGCACATGCGGGTCTACGCCGAGAGCGAGCTGCTGGGCCTGGTGTCGCCGGCCCACGTCGGCGCTGACCTCTGGCGGATGCACAAGCTGCAGACGACCGGGCTCAACCGCCCCTCGTCGGTCGCCGAGGTCGGCCTGGACCGGCTCGTGGGGGCCATCGGCCTGACGGTCTTCGTGGTCGTCGCCGGGACCGCCCTGCCGCCGACGCTGCTGGTCGCGGCGCTCGGCATCGCCGCAGCCGTCCTGATCGGCGGGCTGCTCGTCCGGCGGTACCGGCCCGGCCTGCTGGCCGGGCGGCCCCTGCCGCGGCCCCGGGTTCTGGCCAAGGGCGTCGCGCTGTCGATGGCCTACCAGCTCACGATCATGGGCCTGCTCATGGGCAACCTGGCCGCCATGGGCCAGGAGGTCTCACCGCTGGCCCTGCTCGGCGTCTTCGGCGCCAGCCAGGTGGCCGGCATC
>DASVBQ010000137.1:0-8516 GCA_036375795.1 Actinomycetes bacterium | reverse complement strand
CGTTCGGCCACGGCTCGCGGCGGCTCGGGACCGTCGGCCCGGCACTGCCGGCAGGCTCTGCAGGCTCGGCAGTGTTCGGCCCGCCTTCCCGCGCAGCGGCGACCAGGGCGTCGACCCGGTCGGCCGCGGCGGACTCCTCGTTGACCGCGACGGCGGGGGCGATGTCGCAGCGCCCGAGACAGGACACCTCGCGGACCTCGACGTCGGCCTGGCCCGCGTACCGCTCCCGCACATCGGCTATGCGGTCGTCGGAGCCGCGCAGCCAGCACGACAGGTCGTGGCAGAGGTGCACGGACACGGCGGGGGGCGGCTCGGTGCGGAAGTGCGGGTAGAAGGAGACGAGTCCCTGGATCTCGTACAGCGGACGGCGGGTGTCCGCGGCCAGCGCCACGAGCTCCTCGCGGGGCAGCCAGCCGCGTCGCTGTTGGATCGCGTGCAGCGCCGGGATCAGGCTCGGGCCGGGGAACCTGCCCGCCCGCGCCTCGACGCCCGGGGTCCGGCTCATACCGGCGTCCCGACCGGCTCGATCGCCACGGCGCAGAACTTGAACTCCGGGATCTTCCCGACGGGGTCGATCTCGTCGATGGTCAGCAGGTTGGCTGCAGCCTCCCGGAAGTGGAACGGGATGAAACAGTTCCCGCGGGCCTCGCGGCTGGAGACGCGCACGTGCAGCTCGATCTCGCCGCGACGCGACCTGACCCGCGCCAGGCCGCCGTCGACCAGGCCGAGGCCACCGGCGTCCTCCGGATGCACGTAGACCTCGGCGCGCGGGGCGATGGTGTCCAGGGCGTACGAGCGCCGCGTCATCGAGCCGGTGTGCCAGTGCTCCAGCAGCCGTCCGGTGTTGAGCACGAACGGGTACTCGTCGTCGGGCAGCTCCTTGGCCGGCAGCCACTCGGCCGGCACCAGGTGGGCCAGCCCGTCGGAGGTGTTGAACCGTTCGTCGAACATCACGACCGTGCCGTCGCTGTGCTCCGGGTCGGCGTTGGGGTAGAGCTTGCCGGTGTCGCGGAGGTTGTCCCACGTGAGGTTGGCGTGGCTCGGCATGACCGAGACCATCTCCTCGAACACCTCGCGCGGCGAGGAGTAGGACCAGTCCAGCCCCAGGCGCTGCGCGATGTCCTGCGTGATCTCCCAGTCGGGGCGGGCCTGCCCCGGCGGGTCGAGGACCTTTCGGCCCCGCTGCACCCGACGGTCGGTGTTCGTGTACGTGCCGTCCTTCTCGAGGTACGACGTCGCCGGGAGGATCACGTCGGCGAACTCGGCGGTCTCGGTCAGGAAGATGTCCTGCACGACGAGGAAGTCCAGTGCCGACAGGGCGGTGCGGACCAGGTTGATGTTGGGGTCGGAGAGGAACGGGTTCTCGCCGAGCATGTACATGCCGCGGACGCCGCCCTCCTCGAGCACCGAGTGGATGATCTCGGTGACCGTCAGGCCGCGCTCGGGGGGCAGCGGGGCGCCCCACACCCGGCTGAACCGCTCGACCACGTTGGGGTCGTCGGCCGACTGGTAGTCCGGGTAGAACATCGGGATCAGCCCGGAGTCCGACGCGCCTTGCACGTTGTTCTGCCCGCGCAGCGGGTGCAGGCCCGCGCCCGGCTTGCCGACGTTGCCGGTGAGGGCGCACATCGCGATGAGGCAGCGCGCGTTGTCGGTGCCGGTCGTGTGCTGGGAGATGCCCATCCCCCAGAAGATGACGCCCGCCTCGGCCGATCCCCAGACCTGGGCGACCTTGCGGATCACGTCGGCCGGGACGCCGCTGATCTGCTCGCCGCGCTCCGGCGGGTAGTCGGCGACGGTACGCCGCAGCGCCTCGTAGTTGCTGGTCCGCTCGGCCACGAACTCCTCGTCCACCAGGCCGGTCCGGATGACCTCGTGCATCACGGCGTTGTAGAAGGCGACGTCGGTGCCCGGCTTGATCTGGCAATAGATGTCCGCGTGGTCGGCGACCCGGTCCGCGCGCGGGTCGATGTAGATGACCGTCGTTCCCTGCCGGCGGGCCTGCTTGAAGAAGGACGCCGCGACCGGGTGGTTGGACGTCGCGTTGCTGCCGGTGATGATCGCGACGTCGGAGTTCATCACGTCGCCGTACGTGGTCGACACCGCACCGGACCCGATGCCCTCGAACAGCGCCGCGACGCTGGAGGCGTGGCACAGCCGCGTGCAGTGGTCGACGTTGTTCGTCGTGAACCGGGTGCGCAGCAGCTTCTGGAAGAGGTACGCCTCCTCGTTGGAGCACTTCGCCGAGCCGAACCCGGCGATGGCACCCGGACCGCCCGCAGCGTGGACCTCGGTGAGCCGATGGACGACGAGCTCGAGAGCCTCGTCCCAGGTGGCCTCCCGGAAGTGCGGCATCACCTCGTCGTAGGGCACCAGTCCGCCCGGCTTGCGCTTGCGGCCGCCGCTCCCCTCACCGCGTACGTCGCCGGAGAGCGCGCCCTTCGGATAGGACTCGTCGCGACGGACCAGCGGCACGGTGAGCCGCTGCGGCGACGCGGCGTAGTCCCAGCCGTAGCGACCCTTGACGCACAGCCGCCCCTTCGAGCCCGGCTGGTCGCGACCCTCCGCGAACGAGATCGCGCCGCGTTCGCGGTCCACGTAGTAGGTCAGGGCGCAGCCGACACCGCAGTAGGGGCAGACGGTGTCGACCGCGTCCAGCTCGGACCGCGAACGGATCGGGACCTCGCGGATCGGCTTGTTGGTCAGGGCGCCGGTGGGGCAGGCCGCGACGCACTCGCCGCACGTCACGCAGGTCGACGAGCCCATCGGGTCGTCCAGGTCGAACGCGATGCGGGTCGCGTAGCCCTTGCCGCTGCGCCCGATGACGTCGTTGCCCTGGATGTCGTCGCAGGCGCGCACGCACCGGTCGCAGAGGATGCAGGCGTCGTGGTCGACCGCGATGACCGGGTTGGACATGTCGGTGCCCCGGCCGTGGCCGGCAGGCAGACCGCCGTCGGCGACGCCGTAGCGGTCCGCCAGCTCCAGCAGCAGGTTGTCGCCCGTGGTGGTCTGCTTCGGGTCCCGTTCGCGCGGCGGCTGGTCCGAGACGAGCAGCCCGGTGAGCGTGGCGCGGCTGCGCTCGATCTCCTCGGAGGTCGTCGTCACCTGCATGCCGTCCTCGCACGGTCGCACGCAGGCGGCGGCGTAGACCCGGCCACCGACGTCCACCACGCACATGCGGCACACGCCGACCGGATCCATCCGTTCGCTGTGACAGAGCACCGGGATGTCGATGCCGAGGTCGCGTGCGGCCGTCCAGATGGTCGTGCCCTCGGCCACGGCGACCTGCCGGCCGTCGATGGTGACCGAGACGGTGCGCGTCTCCGGCGGAGCCGGTGCGGTTGCCGTCACGTGATCACCCTCACCGTCGTACCTCGAGATGTCCACTACCCCACGCCGACCGGTCGGCCCTCCGGGTCGAGGCCGCGTGCGGCGTAGTAGCCGTCGACCATCGACCGCAGCCGCTCGGGCGTGAGCCGGGCGACCCGGCCGGAGCCCATCTGCAGGCTCTCGTCGAGCAGCCGCTGCGGCAGCCAGTCGTCAGCGGGCGTCCACCCTTCGCGCAGGTTGTAGGCACGCTTGGCCAGCACGATCCGCCGCGCCGTCCCGCGCAGCTCGTCGGCGTCGACGTCCCACCCGGTGACCAGGGACAGCAGCCGGGACCACTCGGCGAACGGGTCGGCCCCGTCCTGCGTGAACACGCCGCGGAGGAACTTGCACAGGATCAGCGAGTCCATGACCGCTGCGCGGTCCTCCGTCTCGATCGCCGCCGCGACGTGCGCTGCTCCCCCGTCGAGCCGGTCCAGGTCCCCGCCGAGGTCCGCCTCGTAGGCGCCGGACCGGTTGTGGTCGGCGCCGCGGGCGTTGACGGCGAGCCCGAGGGCCATCGCGTGCAACGTCCGCGGCTCGTAACCCGGCAGCTCGAGGCCCTTCACCTGTGGGGCGAAGTCCGCCGACCCCTGGCCGACCTCACGGGCAGCGGCCCGCGAACCGAGGCGCAGCAGGGGGCCGAGCCCCTCGCCGCTGCCGATCTCGTCGAGCGCGCGCAGCAACGCCCTGCCGTCACCGAAGCGCAGCCACGGCGCGTCGAGCATGCCGCGCTCGGCGCACTCCATCGCCCACGCGATGGTGCCGCCGGCGGAGATGGTGTCGAGGCCGAGCTCGTCGCACCGCGCACTGGCCTCGAGCACCTGGTCGGGATCGGCGACGCCGCAGAGCGGACCGAGGGCGAAGACGTTCTCGTACTCCACGCGCATCGACCGCCCGCTGCCGGACCGGTAGATGTGCTCGCAGCCGATGGTGCAGGACGCGCAGCTGTTGCGCGCCGTCGAGCGTGCGGCGGCGAGGTCCTCCGCGGCGAGCCGGTGCGCGCCCTCGAACGTCGCCGACCGGAAGTTCCGGGTGGGCAGCGTGCTGATGGCGTTGAAGGACAACAGGTTCGCCAGGGTGCCTAGCTCGCGGTACTTCGCGGTGGCCGCGCCGAACGAGCGTTGCCGCAGGTCCTTCGCGGCGGCGAGGAGGCCGTCCGGGTCGGCCGGCCCCACCGTGGTGGCAGCACGTACCGCGACCGCCTTCACGTTCTTCGCGCCGAGCACCGCACCGAGACCACCGCGGCCGGCGTGGCGACCGTCGTGCGAGATCGTCGCGTAGCGCACCAGCGCCTCGCCCGCCGGGCCGATGGCCGCGACCCGCCAGGACCGGCCGTACCGCTCGCGCACCGACGTCTCCGCTGCCGCGGCGGGCCGGCCCCACTCGACCGCAGGCTCCAGCCGTACGTCGGGCCCGTCCACCAGCAGCACCGACGGCCGGGGCGCACGACCGGTGAGGACGACCGCATCGTGGCCGGTGAGCTTCCCGGCGATGGCGAACTGGCTGGACGCCAGTGCGTCGTTCAGCAGGCCGGTCAGCGGGGACTTGGCCACGACGGCGAACTTCGCGCTCGTGGTCAGCGGCGTGCCGACCAGCGGCGAGAAGACGAACGCGATCGGCGCCTCGGGCGCCAGCGGGTCGACCCCGGCCGGGCCGAGCTCGGTCATCAGCCAGGCACCGAGGCCGGCGCCACCCACGTAGTCGCGCAGGACGCGGTCCGGGATGTCGAGGGTGCGCGCCGCGCCCGCGCCGACGTCGACGACCAGGGCGCGCCCGAAGTAGCCGCCGGGAGGCATCTCAGCCTCCGGCGTCCGCGGAGAGGAAGGCCACCGAGTCCCCGGCCATCAGCGGCAGCTGCTCGTCGCGGCTGGTCTGGTCGCCGTTGACCGCAGCGAGCAGGTGCCGGTCGAAGCGCAGACCCACTGCCGCCGCCGCCTCGCCCAGCGTGCCGGCGCGGACCGGGCGGCGGCCGCGTCGTCCCAGGGTGGCGTGCACGCCGAAGCACTCGACGCTGACCTCGGGCGCGGGTCGTGCCCTGGCTGTCTCGTAGTCGGCGGGCTCGTTGACGTTGGTGACCGAGTCCAGCGCGGGATCGGCACCGGCCAGGTCCGGGTCGGCCAGGAGCGCGGCGTCGTCGAGGCGCAGAGTCGGCACCACGTCGAAGAGGAACGCCGGCCGCAGCCGCCTCTCGACAACCATCGCGGCAACCCGCGTCGCCAGCGATGTCCGGTAGACCGCCGCAGTCGGCTGCGGATGCCCATGGGCTACCGGCAGCACGACGTCGACAGGGGCGGCGGCGTCCGCCTCGACCATGGCCGCGAGCAGCCGCCGGACAAAGGCGACGTGCAGGAACGGCAGGTCCGTCGACGACAGGAACGCCACGTCGGCCCGGTCGACGAGGGCAGCCAGCCCCACGGCCAGCCCCTGCACCGGGCCGAGCCCCTCCTCAGGGTCGACATGGACCTCGACCCACGAGGGCAGTGGCGGAAGCAGCTGGCCGGGTGCCCGGACCACGAGGACCGGGCCGTCGACAGCCCGCGCCACGACACCGCAGGTGCGGCGCAGCAGCGTCGATCCGTGCCACTCGAGGCCGGCCTTGGGGACGCCCATCCGTGACGAGCGCCCACCCGCGAGCACGACCCCCGCAGTCTTCACGGCTCGATCGTAGGTCGGTTCGCCCGCCACGCATGCCCCCCTCTCGAGTCCGCGAATAACCGGTCGCGCGAGCACGACCAACGGGTCTTTCATGAGTACGTGGAGCTCAGCCGTCTCGACCCCGACTACCTCGACCCGCGCGACCTGGCGGGCGCGGTGTCGGTCATGGAGTCGGCGCGACAGGTCGACTGCCCGCACGAGCTCTCCCGAACCGTTGTGTCCTACACCGCGGGCCTGCAGCACGGTTGGGACGGCGAGCCGCCGACGGCGTACGTCACCCGTGACGCCGCAGGTCGCGTGGTCGGTGTCCTGGAGGTGTACCTCCCCCGCCGGGACAACACGCACATGGGCTACCTCGAGGTCGTGGTGGACCCGCGGGTGCGCCGGCAGGGCATCGGGCGGGACCTCTACGAAGCCGGTGTCGACATGCTCCGGTCGGAGGGCCGAACCCTGGTCTTCGTCGAAGGCTTCGACAACCCGCACAGCCTGGGGTTCGCCAAGGCGATCGGCGTCGACCGTGCCATCGAGTCGGTGAAGCGTCGGCAGAACCTAAGCCGGCTCGACGTCGCCCGCTTGGACAGGGAGCACGAATCGGCAGCGAAGGCAGCCGCCGACTATGAGCTGCTGCGGATGCCCGCCGAGGTCCCCGACGAGCTGATGGCCGACGTCGTGACGATGGTGGCGGCGATCAACGACGCTCCGCTCGACGACCTCGAGTTCGAGGACGAGGTGTTCAGCGCGGAACGCGTCCGCGCCTTCGAGGCGGCTCAGGCGGCGCAGCAACGGCGCATGTACCGGGTCGCGGCACGGCACCGCGGGACGGGCGAGCTCGCGGGACACACGGTGGTGGGTGTCGAGGGTGACCGACCGTGGCACGCGAGCCAGTTCGACACGAGCGTCCTGGGCCACCACCGGGGCAACCGGCTCGGTGTCCTGCTCAAGATCGAGATGTTGCGATGGCTCGCCGAGGACGAAGGCCAGCTGCACGTCGTGGACACCTGGAACGCCGCGTCCAACGACCACATGATCGCGGTCAACGAGCTCCTCGGGTACGAGGTCGTGGCCACGGCGACGGGCTTCCAGCGCCACCTCTGACGGCTCGCGTCGTGACCTGACGGTGCCCCCTTCGACGCCGATTTGTGTCCCCTGCCCCGGCGTGGGCCCGGTCTATGTTCGGCGTACGTGGTCCGTTGCGCCGTGTGGGCGCCGACCCCTCCGCCCCCGCAACGTCGACCGTCGACGTGTGGAGGACGCCATGCGCAGACTAGTCCCAGCCGCCGCTGCCGCCCTGGTCGCTCTCAGTCTGGTGGTCCCCAGCGGGGCCGCGGTCGCCGAGGTGCCCCAGCACCGGGTGACGCTCACCGGAGCACAGGAGGCGCCCGGCCCGGGCGACTCCGACGGTCGAGGCCAGTTCGCCTGGTCGCTGGACGGGCAGCGTCTGTGCTACCTGCTCTCGGTGCGTGGGATCGCCACCGCCGCAGCGGCCCACATCCACCGCGGCAAGGCCGGTGTCGCCGGCCCGGTGCGCGTGGAGCTCGTCGCGCCGAAGCCCGCCTCCGCAGCCTGCGTCAATGTCGCTGCCGGGCTGGCGACCAGGCTGCGTGAGAACCCGCGCCGGTTCTACGTCAACGTGCACAACGCGGGGTTCCCGAACGGCGCGGTCCGCGCCCAGCTGACCTCGTAGCCGCCGCAGTGGCGGCCGAGACGGGTGCCCCGCCCGACGGGGTGCCCACGCCGGGCGGGACCCTGCCGTCCCTGTCGGCAGGGCCCGCCACCAACGCCGGGGGGGCTGGCGTGGTGGCGGGCTGAGAACAGGCTGGCAGGCGCGGAGATCAACGAGGTTCAAGCTCCGCCTGCGGCGTGTCGGATCGGCTTTCTCTCCGCACTCGGGGGCGTAACGGACGATCTCTTCCAGCGATAGATCCATGAGGGTCCCGCGCTCGGGGGGCGGGCGCGGGCCCCTCCACGGCCCCACATCGCTCCACGGCGACCGCCGGGCGGATCGTCGGAGGCGGACCGACCGGAGCCCCTCGCCCCGAGTCAGGCGGGGTTCCCGCCGTTGTCTCCACCCCTGGTGAAGGCAGCCCGCGTCCAGATGCGACGACGGCCGTGGCACGCCGTGATCCCGCTTGATCAGCTGTCGTCCACGTCGAACCCGAAGCCCTGGTCTTCGGCGGACACAGCGCCTTGTTCGGACATGACCAGGTGACTGCCGGGACGCGTCAGGGGCCGCTCCTCCGGTGGAGGAAACGGCCCCTGATCTGCACTTTCGTCCGTCGGGACGACAGGATTTGAACCTGCGACCCCTTGACCCCCAGTCAAGTGCGCTACCAAGCTGCGCCACGTCCCGGCGCCGCCCGGATTCTGATCCGCGCGGCGGCCGGTACAGCGTAGCGCAATCTGCGCCGTCGCCGCGCACGGCCCTCCGCCGCGCACGCCTCATCGGCCGCCCGAATGTCGTACGCGGGACACGATCATCCGTGGGCCTTGCC
>DASVBQ010000340.1:0-4444 GCA_036375795.1 Actinomycetes bacterium | reverse complement strand
GCCGCGCCGCGCCGGCCGTACGCCGAGGCCGGGACCTGGGTCTCGATCTTCGCCGGTGACGCGGTGTGGGACCACCCCAAGCGCCATGTCCGGCGCATGCACGCGACCGGCGTCCACACGCTGTACCTGCAGACCGCCAGCTCGACGAACCCGGTCGGCACCGACCTGTTCCGGCCCTCGCAGCTGGCGAGGTTCCTGCACGCCGCCCACGCCCGCGGGATGCAGGTCGTCGCGTGGTACCTCCCGCCGCTGCGCCGAGTAGGCCGCGAGCACGACCGTGCCATGGCGGCGATCGACTTCAGGACCGCGCGAGGGGACCGTTTCGACGGCTTCGCGCTCGACATCGAGCCGTCCGCCACGACACCGAGCGGCGACCGGCGCGACGACAACCTGCGTCGGCTGAGCCGGCGCATCCGGGAGTCGGCGGGCGAGCGCTACAAGCTCGGGGCCATCATCCCCTCGCCGATGGGCATGGCGATCGCCACCCGGTTCTGGCCGGACTTCCCCTACGGCACCATCGCCCGGTTCTACGACGTGGTGCTGCCGATGAGCTATCACACGTACCGCACGAAGGGCCCGGCCGAGACGTACGACTACACGATGCGCAACATCGCGTTCCTGCGCGAGCGGATGGGACCGGACGTGTCGATCCACATGATCGGCGGCGAGGCGAGCGCCTCCAACGCGCGCGAGACCGCAGCCTTCGTGCAGGCCTGCAACGACGCCCGGGTGACGGGCGCCAGCCTGTGGCACTACGGCAGCTACGGCAGCGAGGACTGGGAGCAGATGGGCTTCCTGGACCTGGCTCCCACCACGCAGGTCTCCGGTTAGCTGCGTTCGAGCCGGTAGACGACGTGGGGACGGACCGGGTGCCCCGGCTCGACGTTGGGATGGTCGACGTGCGCGTACGGCTGCATGCCCAGGCGCAGCATCACCGCCTGGGAGGGGGTGTTGAGGACGGCGGTCATCGACCAGACCTCGTCCAGACCGACGTCCCGGAACGCCACGCCGAGCGCGGCCCGGGCTGCTTCCGTGGCGTACCCCTGGTGCCAGGCGGCCCGCGCCAGCCGCCAGCCGACCTCGAACCCGCCTTCACCCGGGACGCCCTCGGGCATCGGGTTGAGCCCGGTGAAGCCGATGAACTCGCCGGTCGCGGCGATCTCGAGGGCCCAGAGGCCGAAGCCCTGCTCAGCGAAGCGTTGCTCGAAGCGGTCGATGCTGCTGTCGCTCGTAGCCCGGTCCTGGGTCGACGGGAAGTAGCGCATGACCTCCGGGTCGGCGTTGAGCGCGGCGAACGGCGCGCGGTCCGACTCCCGCCACCGGCGCATCAGCAGCCGTGCGGTCCGGACCTCGTCGCAGCGCCTGACCATTGGACGAGCCCGCTCAGACCCCGAAGCCGACGCCACCCGAGCGCTTGCGCCGCAGTGCCTCTCCCTTGGCGCGGGCCTTCTCGCCGAGGTCGGCCTGGAACGCGACCATCCGCTGCTGCAGCTCGGGGTCGGAGGTGGCCAGGATCCGCACCGCCAGCAGGCCGGCGTTGCGGGCGCCGGCCACCGAGACGGTCGCCACCGGCACGCCGCCGGGCATCTGGACGATGGAGAGCAGCGAGTCCATGCCGTCGAGGTGCTCGAGCGGCACCGGTACGCCGATCACAGGGAGCGGCGTCACCGACGCGAGCATCCCCGGCAGGTGGGCCGCTCCGCCGGCGCCGGCGATGACGACCTTCAACCCGCGGCCCGCTGCCTGCTCGCCGTAGGCCAGCATCTCGCGCGGCATCCGGTGCGCCGAGACGACGTCGACCTCGAAGGGCACGTCGAACTCCTCGAGCGCCGTCGCCGCGGCCTCCATGACCGGCCAGTCGCTGTCGCTGCCCATGACGATGCCGACGACTGCCTCGGACTCACCCAGCTGTGTCATCACTGTCTCCTCGCAGGAAGGCCGCAGCGTGCCGGGCACGCTCCCGGACCTCCACAGGATCGTCGCCGAGCGTCGTGACGTGACCCACCTTTCGCCCTGGGCGTACCTGTTTCCCGTACATGTGGATGCGCAGGCCGGGGTCGTGGGCCAGGCAGTGCAGGTAGCCGGAGTACATGTCCTCGATGTCGCCGCCGAGGACGTTCACCATCACCACGTCGGGCGCGGTCATCCGGGTGTCGCCCAGCGGGAGGTCGAGGACGGCGCGCAGGTGCTGCTCGAACTGGCTGGTGCGTGAGCCCTCGATGGTCCAGTGGCCGCTGTTGTGCGGGCGCATGGCCAGCTCGTTGACCAGCACCCCATCAGGGGTGTCGAACATCTCCACGGCCATCACGCCGATGACCCCGAGGCCCGCCGAGACGAGCAGTGCGTCCTGCTGGGCGGCGAGGGCGTGGTCCTCCGCGATCGGAGCCGGCGCGATCACCTCCCGACAGATGCCGTCGACCTGCACGGTCTCGACCACCGGCCACACCGCGGCCTGGCCGTGCGGGCTGCGGGCGACCAGGACCGCGAGCTCGCGGGTGAACTCGACCCGCTGTTCGGCCAGCAGCGGCTCGCCATGGGCGAGCCAGTCGGCAGCAGCGTCGACGTCGTCGACCAGGAGCACGCCCTTGCCGTCGTACCCGCCCCGCGGCGTCTTGAGGACGACGGGCCAGCCGACCTCCCGGCCGAAGTCCGCCAGGTCCTCGGCGCTGGACACCTCCGTCCAGCGCGGGCACGGGACCCCGATCTCGGTGAGCCGCCGGCGCATGACGAGCTTGTCCTGGGCGTGGACGAGAGCCTCGGGACCGGGGCGGACCACCACGCCGTCGGCCTCGAGTGCGTGCAGGTGGGCCGTCGGCACGTGCTCGTGGTCGAACGTGAGCACGTCGCAGCCCTTGGCGAACCGGCGCAGGGCCTCGAGGTCGTCCTCGGCGCCGACCTCGGTCTGCGGGATCACCTGGGCGGCGCTGTCGGCGGCGTCGCGCACCAGGACCCGCAGCGTGATGCCGAGCCCGATCGCCGGCTGCGCCATCATCCGCGCGAGCTGGCCACCACCGACGACTCCGACGACCGGGAACCCCACACCGGCGACCCTACCGAGCAGTCCCGGCCGGCTCGCTTCATCACCCTCCATCTCCCGCCTGCCCCGCCCTCCATCCCCCGCCGCCCCGCCCTCCATCCCCCGCCGGCCCCCGCCCTCCATCCCCGAAGTGGACCGGCTCGACGCGGCGCGCCGCGTACCGCAGCCGGTCCACTCGGGCGAGGAGTCGGTGACCTGGGGACGGCGAGGGTCGGTGACCTGGGGACGGCGCGGACCTCGGGTTGCCGCCGATCGGGCAACCTCGACCCATGCCGGAGAACGTGCCGTCCCGACGTCTGCCGGCCGGGCTGCGACCGCTCGCGTCCCGGCAGGACCACGTCGTCACGCGGGCGCAGCTGTCACAGCTGAGGATCGGTCACCTGATGGTGGCCTCGCGGACGGCTCAGGGCATCTGGCGGGAGCTCGGACCACGGGTGGTCGTGCTCCACTCCGGACCGCTGACCAGCCAGCAGCGGCGATGGGTGGGCGTGCTGCACGCAGGTGCCGGTGCCGTCCTCACGCTGGGGACCGCCGCCGAAGCCGGCGGTCTGAAGGGCTTCGAAGAGCGGGAGGTCCACGTGGCCGTCGAGCACGGCCGCGAGGTCGGCGACCTGGTCGACCCGGCCGTGACGGTTCGGGTCCACCAGACGCGTCACGTGACCTCCGACGTCGTCCCCTTGCGGGATCCGCCTCGGCAACAGGTCGCCAGGGCAGTGGTCGAGCTGGCCTCCGTAGCCGCAACTGACAACCGGACGCGCGCCCTTATCGCGGCCTCGGTGCAGCAGCAGCTCGTACGGCCCGCCCACCTACGCGAGTTCATCGCCCGCCGCCCGACGTTGCCCAAGCGCCGACTCATCCGCGAGACCATCGGCGACGTCGCGGGCGGCGCCCAATCCCTGCCAGAGCTCGACTACTCCCGTGCGCTTCGCCGCACCGGTCTGCCACAACCGACGCGCCAGCGGAAGGTACGTCGTCCGAACGGTGTCTGGTACCTCGACAACGACTTCCACGAGTGGGCCGTGACCGTCGAGGTCAACGGCATGCAGCACCATGAGCTGTTGGCCAGTGAGGCCGACGGGCTGCGCAGGACGGTGCTGCAGCTGCACGGGCGGATCGTCGTGGACCTGAGCTCCTACGCAGTTCGGCACCGCGTCGGGCTGGCGATGCTCGCGACGGCCGAGGCGCTCATCGCACACGGTTATGAGCCGGGCGCCCGGACTCGAACCCTGCTCGACGAGTACGCCCGTCAGCAGGGTTGGGCCGCGTTGACCGGCCTCGACCTGCGCCGACCGGCCTGATCGTCACGTCGACCCGCACACCCCGCGGTCGGCCGGCCCGAAGTGGACCTGCTGCGCGCGGCGAGTCGGTCGGTACAGCCGGTCCAATTGCGGAAGACCCGGAAGACCC
>DASVBQ010000127.1:0-3856 GCA_036375795.1 Actinomycetes bacterium | reverse complement strand
CTGCCGGCGGCCCTGCTGCGGGACGACGAGGTCCTCACCCATCCGGTCTTCCACCAGCACCGGTCCGAGACCGCGATGCTGCGCTACCTGCGGCGCCTCTCCGACCGCGACCTCGCGCTGGACCGGACGATGATCCCGCTCGGCTCGTGCACGATGAAGCTCAACGCGACGACCGAGATGGAGCCGATCACCTGGCCGGAGTTCGCGGCCCTCCACCCGTTCGCGCCGCTGCACCAGGCCGAGGGATACCTGCAGCTCGTGCGACAGCTCGAGCAGTGGCTGTGCGAGATCACCGGCTACGACGCGGTGTCGCTGCAGCCGAACGCCGGGTCGCAAGGGGAGCTGTCCGGGCTGCTCGCGATCCGCTCCTACCACCGGGCCAACGGGCAGGCGTCCCGGACGGTGTGCCTGATCCCGTCGAGCGCGCACGGCACCAACGCGGCCTCTGCGGTGATGGCCGGGCTGAAGGTCGTCGTCGTGGCGTGCGACGCGGCCGGCAACGTGGACCTCGACGACCTGCGCGCCAAGGTCGCCGAGCACGGCGACAACCTCGCAGCGATCATGGTGACCTACCCGTCGACCCACGGGGTCTTCGAGCAGGACATCGCCGAGCTGTGCGCGCTGGTGCACGAAGCGGGCGGTCAGGTGTACGTCGACGGGGCCAACCTCAACGCGCTGGTGGGCGTCGCCCGGCCGGGCCACTTCGGCGCCGACGTCTCACACCTGAACCTGCACAAGACGTTCTGCATCCCGCACGGTGGCGGCGGCCCGGGCGTCGGCCCGGTCGGAGTGCGCGCCCACCTCGCGCCGTACCTGCCGAACCACCCGATGCAGACAGCGGCCGGCCCGGCCACCGGCGTCGGCCCGGTCGCAGCGGCACCGTGGGGGTCGGCCGGAATCCTGCCCATCTCCTGGGCGTACGTCCGGCTTATGGGGGCCGAGGGCCTGACGCACGCCACGCAGGTCGCGATCCTCAACGCGAACTACGTCGCGGCGCGCCTCGCCCCGCACTTCCCGGTGCTCTACACCGGCCAGTCCGGTCTGGTGGCGCACGAGTGCATCGTCGACCTGCGCCCGCTCACCAAGGAGACCGGCGTCACCGTGGACGACGTCGCCAAGCGGCTGATCGACTACGGCTTCCACGCGCCGACCATGTCCTTCCCGGTGGCGGGCACGCTGATGATCGAGCCGACCGAGTCGGAGGACCTTGTGGAGCTCGACCGCTTCTGCGACGCGATGATCGCGATCCGGGAAGAGGTCGCGCGCGTGGGTTCGGGCCAGCTGGACCGGCAGGACAACCCGCTGCGGGGCGCGCCGCACACGGCGGCCTCGGTGATGGGGGAGTGGGACCACCCCTACTCGCGGCAGGAGGCCGTCCTGCCGGCGGGAGTGGACGCCGCCTCCAAGTACTGGCCGCCCGTCCGGCGGATCGACGGGGCCTACGGCGACCGGCACCTCGTGTGCAGCTGCCCACCGGTCGACAGCTACGCCGAGGAGTAGCCGACGGTTCGGCGCGGCCTGGGCTCAGGCCGCGGTGACGCGGTCGGTCGGCCGGTGCGGCGCGATCACCCTGCCATCGGGCAGCAGCTCACCTGTGTCGTCGAAGAGGACGACGCCGTTGCACAGCAGGCTCCATCCCTGCTCCGGGTGACTGGCGACCGTGTGTGCGGCCTCCCGGTCCGGGGCGTCCGCGGTGGGGCAGTGCGGGTGGTGTGAGCACATGGTGAGCGGCTTCCGTCGAGCATGGGCACGGCCCTCGGCCGGCCCGGTGCGAGCGTGGTGTCGTGGTGTTGGTTGTCTGTTCCCTGTTTTGCAGCTGTTGTGACCTGGGTCACTGGACTGTCTCACCTAGTGTCGGCTCGTTGCGCTCGTACTGAACCCCCGTGTCCGATCGTTGTGGAAATGATCCGAAAGGACGAGGCCGGTGGAGGACGGATGACCCGCTCCCGTGCGGTGGCCGGAGGGTGGGGATGAGCCGGGTCGTCGCCGTCGCAAGCGCCCTGCCGGTCCATCGCTACGAGCAGCGCGTGCTGACCGACGCGTTCGCCGAGGTCGTGCTGCCCCCGGGAGCGGACCGCCGGGTCCTGGACCGGCTGCACGAGGCCACGTCGGTGCGCAGCCGGCACCTGGCTCTGCCGCTCGAGGCCTACCGCGACCTGACGGGTTTCGGCGCCGCCAACGACACCTTCCTCGAGGTGGCGACCGAGCTGGGGGAGCGGGCGGTGCGTGAGGCATTGTCACGGGCCGGGCTGGCGGCCGGCGACGTCGACGTGGTGATGAGCACGACCGTGACCGGGGTCGCGGCCCCGAGCCTGGAGGCGCGGCTGGTGCCACGGCTCGGGCTGCGTCGCGACGTACGTCGGCTGCCGTTGTTCGGCCTGGGGTGCGTGGCGGGAGCGGCCGGTATCGCCCGGCTGCACGACCTGCTGCGCGGCGACCCGGACGCTGTCGCGGTACTGCTGTCCGTCGAGCTGTGCTCGCTGACGATCCAGCGCGACGACACCAGCATGGCCAACCTGGTTGGCAGCGGACTGTTCGGCGACGGCGCCGCCGCGGTCGTCGTCGTGGGCGAGCGGCGGGCCCGGGCGCTCGGGGTCACCGCACGGCCACAGGTCGTCGCGACCCGCAGCACGTTCTACCCCGGGACCGAGCGCGTCATGGGCTGGGACGTCGGCGCGAGCGGCTTTCGCATCGTGCTCGCCGCCAGCGTGGCCGACGTGGTGGAGGAGCACCTCGGCCACGACGTGACGGCCTTCCTCGGGGACCACGACCTCAAGGTCGCCGACGTCGGCACCTGGGTGGCGCACCCCGGCGGCCCGAAGGTCCTCCACGCGATGGCGCGCACGCTCGGTCTCGCCGACGATGCCTTCGACCGCACCTGGCGGTCGCTCGCGCAGGTCGGCAACCTCTCGTCCGCATCGGTGCTGCACGTCCTCGCCGACACCCTTGACGCGCCGGCACCGCCTGCCGGCTCCTACGGGGTCCTGCTCGCCATGGGCCCGGGTTTCTGCTCCGAGCTGGTGCTGCTCCGGTGGTGACCAGCGTCGCGCTGTACGTCGGCCTTCTCGCGGCTGTGGGCCTGGAGCGCGTGGCGGAGCTGGTCGTCAGCACCCGCCACGTCCGGGCCGCCATGGCCAAGGGGGCCGTCGAGCGCGGGCGCGGCCACTACCCCGCGATGGTCGCTCTGCACACCGGCCTGCTCGTCGGGGCACTCCTCGAGGTGCTCCTGGCCGACCGCCCGTTCCATGGTTGGCTCGGCTGGCCGATGCTCGCGCTGGTGCTGGCCGCGCAGGCGCTGCGTTGGTGGTGCATCCGCACCCTGGGGCCCCAGTGGAGCACCCGCGTCGTGGTCCTGCCCGGCGCTCCGCTGGTCACCTCCGGTCCGTACCGGTGGATGGCACACCCCAACTACCTGGCCGTTGTCGTCGAGGGCGTGGCCCTGCCGTTGGTGCACACCGCGTGGGTCACCGCGGTGGCCTTCACCGTGCTCAACGCGCTGCTGCTGCGGGTCCGGATCGGCTGCGAGGCGCGCACCCTGCATGAGCTCGCCGGACCACCGGCCGCGACGACGTGACCGCGTCCGACCTCGACGTCCTGGTCGCGGGCGGCGGCCCGGTCGGTCTCGCGGCCGCCATCGAGTGCCGCCGGCGAGGCTTGACCGTGGCGGTGGTGGAGCCGCGGGACGGTCCGGTGGACAAGGCCTGCGGGGAGGGGCTGATGCCTTCCGCGGTCGCCGCCGTGGCCCGGCTCGGCGTGGCCGTTCCCGGCCGCCCGTTCGTCGGGATCCGCTACCTGCGTGACGGGTGGTCGGCACAGGCCGCCTTCCGGGTGGGCGCCGGCCTGGGTGTGCGGCGCA
>DASVBQ010000118.1:0-8202 GCA_036375795.1 Actinomycetes bacterium | reverse complement strand
CGGCCGCCCTGCACGGTCACCGCGACCGTGCGCACGGCCCGGTCGCGCTGCACGAAGGTGTGGTCGTGCGGGCTGCCGGCCACGGTGGCCCGCTCCCACGCGTGCTCCTCGACGGTGACCCGGGCCGAGGTCACCGGAGTCACGTCCTCGACGAAGTGCCGGGCCAGCGCGACACCGAAGGCCTCCGGCGAGGTGACGCCCACCTCCTTCGCGAACGCGAGCACCATGTTCTTCTGGGTGTCGGTGGGCAGCACGGCCGACTGGTCGCCGGCGAGGTGCGCGTCGTCGAAGGCGCCACGCAGCGAGCTGGACACGACGAGGTCCCGCACCTCGTGCCGCGGGGTGTCGCGCACCACGCGTACGACGTGCGTCTCCGCCTTGCCGTACCTGTTGTCGCCCAGCACGATGCCCACGGCTCAGCTCCCCCGGTAGGTCGAGTACGAGTACGGCGAGAGCAGCAGCGGCACGTGGTGGTGCCCTTCGCCGAGGGTGAACGTCACGGTCACCTCCGGCCAGAAGGTCTCGCGCCCGGCGGCGGCGAACCAGTCGCCGGTCGCGAACACCAGCCGGTGTGCGCCGGGCTCCGGTGCGCCGAGGTCGCGGACCCGCCCGTCGTCGTCGGTGCGGGCGTCGGCCACAGCGGTGCCGTCGGCGCGTTCCAGCCGCACCCGCATCCCGGCCGCCGGCCGGCCGAGCGCGGCGTCGAGGACGTGCGTGGTCACCGAGCTCATGGGGCCTCCTCCACCAGCCGGGCCAGTCGCAACCGGTTGATCGCGGCGAGCTCCTCGCGCACGACTCGGCGCTCCGTGGCCGGGTCGTTGCCGAGCCGGGAGCGCAGGACGGCCAGCAGCTCCTCGCCGGTCCGGCCGCTGGCGCACACCAGGTAGACGTGGCCGAAGCGCGCCTCGTACTCCCGGTTGCCCGCCGCCAGCGCTGCGAGGGTCTCGCCGCCGGACACCCCGGCCTGTTCCCGGCGCGAAGCCGCGCTCTCGCCCCGCTCCCCGATCCGCGGGTGCCCGGCGAGCGCTGCGTCGAGGTCGGCCTCGGTCAGCCGCGCCACCGCTGCGTCGGATGCCGCGAGCAGGGCGGCGACAGAGCCGTACGGCCGCGCGCCGGCCACGTCGTCGACCCAGCGCCCCGACGCGCAGACCCGGTGCAGCATGTCGCGCAGGTCGGTCGCGGGCACGCGGTCGAGCCGCCCGATGCCGCCGCGACGCGCGTAGCCCTCCACCACAGAGCGGTCCAGCCCGGTCGCGGACAGCACCTCCGCGAGGTCGAGCGCCCCGCAGTCGACGCCACGCAGCAGGTAGCCGGCCAGCGCGTAGGCCGTCGCCGGCTCGTCGAGGACGCCGGAGTCGGCACGTGCGGCGTAGGCGCCCAGCCGGTCCGCCGCGGCCGCCATCCCCTCTCGGTAGAACGCGTACGTCGCGAGGTACCGCGTCGGCAGCTGCGCGGCGTGCAGGTCCCATCCCTGGTAGAGCCCACGCTCCAGCGAGCGCCGGACCAGCCGCGCGTGCAGCGCCCACGCCGACCGTACGGCGGGACCGTCACCGACCGGCAGGACGTTGGTGGACCCGTCGGACACCCGGACACCGGTGCCGGCAGCGGCGACCTGCAGCACGTCCTTGGCGTGGTCGGCGACCGGGTGCTCCATCGACTGGTACGCCGCGGCGACGCCGAGCGAGGCGCTGTAGTCGTAGGTCCCGTAGTGCAGCCCGGTGCAACGACCGGCCGCCGCGTCCAGCATCGGCGCGACCGTCGCGGCTCCGTCGGCGCCGAGCACGGCCTGCGGCGTCTCGACCTGGATCTCGAAGCGCAGCGACCCGGCAGCCAGCCCGTGCGCCCCCTCCAGCCGCTCGCACACGAGCACCATCGCCCGCACCTGGTCGACCGAGGTCACCTTGGGCAGGGTGACGACGAACCCGTCCGGCACACCGCCCGCGGCGGCGAGCACCAGGTCGAGGGACCGGATGCCCCGTCGCCGGGTGGGCGCCTCCAGGGACTTGACCCGCACGCCGGACACGAAGGGCGAGCCCGGCCGGCCCGCCCACCCGGCGAGCAGCCGCCCCGCGTCGCGCGCGTGGGTGTCCTCCTCGTCGTCGTCGCGCCGCCCGTAGCCGTCCTCGAGGTCGAGCCGGAGGTCCTCGACCGGCTCCCGCTCCAGCTTGGCGAGGACCCGCGGCCACACCCGCTCGACCAGGTCGACCGGCAGCCCGACGACCGATGCCATCGTCGCGGCGTCCCCGCCGTGCTCGCGCACCACCCGCAGCGCCTGCTCGCACAGCTCGGCGAGCAGCCGTGACCCGGCCCGGTCGGCGGGGACGTAGAGCGTGTGCACCGGCTGGCGGGTGCCGGGGTCGCCGGGCCAGCGTGCCGCGAGGCGTGCGTCGGCGTCGCCGAGCAGCGCGTCGACGTCGTCGAGGACCTCGCCGCCGAGTCGGGCGTCGGTCACGGCGTGGTCGCCTCCCAGCGCTCGCGCAGTGCGGTGAGCCCGTCGTCGGTCGGGGTGCCCCACAGCCGCAGCCGGGCCATGCCGCCGTCGGGGAAGACGTCGAGCCGGACGTGGCTGGCCGGCGACGGGTCGTCGAGCAGGAACCGGTGCCGGGTGTCGGGCTGCAGGGCCACACGCGGCAGCATCGGGCGCCATGACGTGTCGTCGGCCGGATCGCCGGTCCCGTCGTGGGCGGAGAGCGCCGCCGCCCCGGGTGCGTTGCCGAGGAACCACGTGGTGTCGAGCTCGGCAACCCGCACCACGCCACGCGTCGCGAGCCGCAGCTCAACCCAGTCGTTGCCCTCGTCGCGGCGCCGAGCCGTCTCCCAGCCCTCCCCCATCGACCGGGCGAGGCCGGGGCCGATGAGCCGGTCCGGCGCGCCGTAGAACAGGTCGCTGCAACCGATGACCCGTCCGCCGAGCTCGAGGGCCGCGAGGTCCACCGTGCCGAGCGCCTCGACCACCCGCGGGTCCGCGACCACCTCGCCGTGGACCCGCAGCCGGGCGACCCCACCGTCCGGGTGAATGGTCAGCCGTACGTGGGTCCACCGCCGGTCCGAGCGCACCGGGAAGGAGTTGACCGTGTCGCCCTGCAGCGGCGACCGCTCGACCAGGGTCGTCCACTCGGCGGCCAGCAGGTCCTCGACCGGCGGGTGGCCGTCGAGGCACACCGCCTCGACCGACGCCTCGGGCGGGTAGTTCCCCGTGAAATGGGTGGTGTCCACGACCACGGCGCGCACGACGCCAGCGGCTCCGAGCCGGACGATGGCCTCGTCGTGCCCGGGCTCGCGCCTGCGCCGGGTCTCCCACCCGTCGTACACCTGGCCCTTCGCCCCGAACGTGCGAGGCGTGAACACCGGCGGCCCGGCATTGACCAGGTTCTCCCGCCCGGCGAACAGCTCGTCGTTCGCCCACACGACGCTGCCGCCGAGCGTGCGCACCGCGAGGTCCGGCAGCGCCAGCACAGCGGCGTCCAGGTCGGACATCACGCCTCCCCTCGCGAGAGCAGTCGGCCCGCGGTCGAGCCGTCCGTGACCGGCGCCCCAGCCAACCACGTGCGGCGCACTGCCCCGGTGAGCTCCACGTCGGCGTACGGCGTGAGCTTGTTGCGGTGGTGCAGGGCGTTCGGCTCGACGACGATCCGCTCGTCGGGCGCGACGACCACGAGGTCCGCAGCTGCGCCGGGACGGATCTCGCCCTTGGTCCGCAGACCCGCAAGCTCGGCGGGCGCGGTCGCCATCCAGCGCGCCACGTCGGCGAGGTCGTGCCCGCGGCGCCGGGCCTCGGTCCAGACCAGGGGCAGGCCGAGCTGCAGCGACGAGATACCGCCCCACGCCGCGCCGAAGTCTCCGGTGTCCAGCCGCTTCAGGTCGCTGGTGCACGGCGAGTGGTCGGACACGACCAGGTCGATGACGCCGTCGGCGAGGCCGCGCCACAGCGCGTCCCGGTTGGCGTCGTCGCGCACCGGCGGACAGCACTTGAACGTCGTCGCGCCGTCGGGCACGTCCTCGGCCCTCAGCACCAGGTAGTGCGGGCAGGTCTCCACGGTGACCCGCACGCCGTCCACCTTCGCCTCGCGGAGCACCGGTAGCGCGCCGGCGCTGGACAGGTGCACGACGTGGACGCGCGCACCCGTGCGCCGGGCGGCCTCGATCACGGCGGCCACCGCGACGTCCTCGGCCGTGGCGGGGCGGGACGCGAGGAACCCGGCGTAGGACGTGCCCTGCGCGCTCGGCGCCGCGCGCAGCGCCCCGGGATCCTCGGCGTGGACGAGCAGCAGGCCGTCCACCGCGGCGACCTCGGCGCACGCATCGACCAGCCCCTCCGGCCCCATCGCCGGGAACTCCGGGACGCCCGAGTCGGGCAGGAAGCACTTCACACCGAAGACGCCGGCGCCGAGCAGGTCGGCCAGCCGTCCGGCGTTGCCCGGCACCGCGCCACCCCAGAAGCCGACGTCCACCGCGCACCGGCCGGCCGCGGCCGCCCGCTTCACGGCGAGCGCATCGGGGTCGAGGGTCGGCGGGATGCTGTTCAGCGGCATGTCCACCAGCGTCGTGACGCCACCCGCCGCCGCGGCACGGGTCGCCGAGGCGAAACCCTCCCACTCGGTCCGGCCCGGCTCGTTGACGTGGACGTGGGTGTCCACCAGCCCTGGGATGAGCACCTCGTCGTCCTCGAGGTCGACGACCTGCCGTCCCGTCACCGCCCGGTCGAGCGGACGCACGTCGGTCACGACACCACCCGTCACCGACACGGTGGCCGGCACCTGCTCATGGCCGATGACGGCCTGACGCGCGTGCACGACCAGGTCGGGCAGGCTCACGAGGCGGTCTCGGCGGCGCCGCTTCCGGTGATGTGCTCGGGTCGCACGGGCACCCTGGTCAGGAACTGGCCCGTCGCGTCGCGGATCGCGGCGAGGACGGCTGGTCCGGACGACACGGTCGGCGGCTCCCCCACGCCACGCAGGCCATAGGGCGCGTGCGGGTCCGGCAGCTCAAGCACCTCGACCTGCATCGGCGGCATGTCGAGGATCGTGGGGATGAGGTAGTCGGTGAACGACGGGTTGCGGATGATCCCGTCCTGCACGACCACCTCCTCCATGACGGCCAGGCCCATGCCCTGGGCGCTGCCGCCGTGGATCTGCCCCACCACCGCCTGCGGGTTGACGGCCTTGCCGACGTCCTGGGCACAGGCCATCTCGACCACCTTCACCAGCCCGAGCTCGACGTCGACGTCTACGACGGCGCGGTGGGCGGCGAACGCGTACTGCACGTGCGCGTTGCCCTGCCCGGTCTCCGGGTCGACCGCCTCGGTGGGGCGGTGCCGCCAGGTGACGACCTCCTCGACCGCGTCCTCGCCGAGCAGCGCGGCGAGGTCGGGCAGGACCTCGTCCCACGAGTCCCGGCCGGCGCGGGCGAGGACCGCGGCCCGCACCCGGCGACAGGCTTCCTGCACGGCGCCGCCGGTGACGTACGTCTGCCGCGAGGCCGACGTGGAGCCGCCGCTCCCGACCGCCGTGTCGGCCGGCGCCACGACGATGCGCTCCACGCCGAGCTCGGTGCGCGCGATCTGCTGCTGCACCGTCACCAGGCCCTGGCCGACCTCGGCGGCCGCGGTGTGCACCGTGACCGTCGGCTCGCCGGCGGTCACCTCCAGCCGTACCCGCGCGGTGGAGTAGTCGTCGAAGCCCTCGCTGAAGGCGATGTTCTTGTAGCCGACCGCCCAGCCCACGCCGCGCCGGACGCCTTCGCCGTGGGTGGTGTTGGACACGCCGCCCGGCATGGTGCGCAGGTCCACGCGGCCGTCGGCCGGCGCCGGCGCCGGCATCGGCATCGACTGCAGCCGCCGCAGCAGCTCGGCGACCGGCGCTGCGCTGTCGACGACCTGACCGGTCGGCGCGACCGCTCCCTCGTGCATCGCGTTGCGGACCCGCACCTCGACCGGGTCCATGCCCAGCGCGGCCGCTGCCTTGTCCATCTGCGACTCGTACGCGAACGCGACCTGCACCGCACCGAACCCGCGCATCGCGCCGCAGGGCGGGTTGTTGGTGTACGCGCCGTAGCAGTCCATCGTGACGTTCGGCACGACGTAGGGCCCGATGCCCATCAGGCCGGCGTTGCCGACGACAGCCGCGCTGCTCGACAGGTAGGCGCCGCCGTCCAGCCAGATCTTCGCCCGGACGTAGACGAGGTCGCCGTCGCGGGTGAAGCCGTGCTGGTACTCCAGCCGGGCCGGGTGCCGGTGCACGTGCCCGAAGAAGGACTCCTCGCGGTTGTAGGACATCTTCACCGGCTTGCCGGTCCGCAGCGCGAGCAGGCAGGCGTGCACGTGCATCGAGAGGTCCTCGCGCCCGCCGAAGGCGCCACCGACCCCGGCCAGCGTGAGCCGCACCTTCTCCGGCGGCAGCCCCAGAGCCCGGCACACCTGCTGCTGGTCGACGTGCAGCCACTGCGTCGAGACGTAGAGATCCACCCCGCCGTCCTCCGCCGGGACCGCCAGCCCCGACTCCGGGCCGAGGAACGCCTGGTCCTGCATCCCGACCTCGTACTCGCCGGTGACGGTGACGTCGGCGCCGGCCTCCTGGTCCCCCTTGCGGATCTTGAGGTGGCGGAACAGGTTGCCGTCGGGGCGCAGGCGGTGCGCGTCCTCGACGAGGGCCGCCTTGGCGTCGGTCACCGGCTCGAGCACGTCGTACTCCACCGCGATCCGTGCGCACGCGCGCCTGGCCGTCTCCGGGTGGTCCGCCGCGACCAGCGCGACGGGCTCGCCCTGGTAGAGCACGGTGCCGCGGGCCAGCACCGGCTGGTCGGCGTGCTCCAGCCCGTAGCGCAGCTCGCCCGGCACGTCGTCCGACGTGAGCACCGCGTAGACACCAGGAGTCGCGAGGGCCGGCCCGATGTCGACGGACCGGATCCGGGCGTGCGGGTGCGGGCTGCGCAGGGTGACTCCCCAGAGCATGTCGTCCATCCAGAGGTCGCTGCCGTACGCGAACTCCCCGGTGACCTTCAGCATCCCGTCCGGCCGGGCCGCGTCGGTGCCGACGCCGCCCTCCTGGCCCACCCGGGTCGGTGCGGTGCTCATGACGCCCTCTCCAGCAGCGTGCGGGCCGCGGTCTCGGCGTCGCGGGCCAGCGTGTCCTCGTCGACCGTCACGAGCCGGTCCGCCTCGACCACCGGCCGCCCGCCGACGAGCAGCAGCTCGAGCGGCGGCGGCGAGCCCAGGACGAGCGCGGCAACCGGGTCGTCGATGCCGGCGTGCGCCAGCGTGTCGACCCGCCACAGGGCGAGGTCGGCCAGC
This sequence comes from Actinomycetes bacterium, assembly GCA_036375795.1. Classification (GTDB taxonomy): domain Bacteria; phylum Actinomycetota; class Actinomycetes; order JACCUZ01; family JACCUZ01; genus DASVBQ01. Next base: position 914 of record DASVBQ010000118.1, on the reverse strand, counting down.
TTGCCGGGCTCGACCGACCCGATCTCGTCCTCGCGACCGAGCACGCGCGCCCCTCCCAGCGTCGCCATCTCGAGGCCGTCACGGACGGCCAGCGCGCCCGGGCCGCCGCGGGCACGGGCGAACAGCACGGCGTGCCGCGCCTCCTCGAGCAGGCTGCCCGCCTCGTTGGACGCGGCGCCGTCGACGCCGAGGCCGACCGGCACGCCGGCGTCGCGCAGGTCGCGGGTGCGGGCGATCCCGGCGCCGAGCCGGGCGTTGCTCGACGGGCAGTGCGCCACTCCCGTGCCCGTGGCCGCGAGGCGCGAGAGCGAGGCGTCGTCGAGGTGCACGGCGTGCGCCACCCACACGTCGTCGCCGAGCCAGCCCAGCGACTCGACGTACTCCGTCGGTGTCGCCCCGAACCGCTCCCGGCAGAAGTCCTCCTCGTCAGTGGTCTCGGCGAGGTGGGTGTGCAGGCGTACGCCGTGCCGGCGGGCCAGCGACGCCGCCTCGGTCATGAGCCGGCCGGTGACCGAGAACGGCGAGCACGGCGCCACCGCCACCCGGACCATCGCGCCAGGCGCCGGGTCGTGGAACCGGGCGATCGCCGCCTCGGTCGCGGTGAGGATCGTGTCGAGGTCCTCGACCACCGAGTCCGGCGGCAGCCCGCCCCGGCTCGCCCCGAGGTCCATCGACCCGCGGGTCGGGTGGAACCGCAGCCCGACCGCCGAGGCGGCACCGACCTCTGCCGCCAGCAGGTCGCCGCCGCCGCGAGGGAACACGTAGTGGTGGTCGGTGCTGGTCGTGCACCCGGTGCGCGCGAGCCAGCCGAGCGCCGCGGACGCCGCGGACCGGACAACCTCCTCGTCCAGCCCGGCCCACACCGGGTAGAGCGCCGTCAGCCACTCGAACAGCGTCGAGTCGACCGCCTGCCC
>DASVBQ010000106.1:0-8236 GCA_036375795.1 Actinomycetes bacterium | reverse complement strand
GCAGCGGACGTAGGTCAGCTCTGGCCAGGGCTCGGAGGCTCTCCCGGTCTCGCCGTGCCAACTGCGTCCTGCGCGGCGAGGGGGTCGGCGTCGATGCCGGCCTCCTTGCGCTGTTCCGGGGTGATCGGGGCGGGTGCAGCGGTCAATGGGTCGTAGCCCTGACCGGTCTTCGGGAACGCGATGACGTCACGGATCGAGTCGGTGCCCGCGAGCAACGCGCAGATGCGGTCCCACCCGAAGGCGATGCCGCCGTGCGGGGGCGCACCGTAGGCGAACGCCTCCAGCAGGAAGCCGAACTTCTCCTGCGCCTCCTCCGGCGAGATCCCCATCACCTCGAACACGCGCTCCTGCACGTCGCGCCGGTGGATACGGATCGACCCGCCGCCGATCTCGTTTCCGTTGCAGACCAGGTCGTAGGCGTACGCGAGCGCGTGCTCCGGGTCGTCCTGGAACCGGTCCTCCCACTCGGGCCTCGGCGAGGTGAAGGCGTGGTGCACGGCGGTCCACGCGCTCGTGCCCAGAGCGACGTCGCCGCTGGCGCGCGCGGCCGCGCTGGGCTCGAACATCGGTGCGTCGACGATCCACACGAACGACCAGACCGACTCGTCGATGAGTCCGCACCGCCGCCCGATCTCGACGCGCGCCGCGCCGAGCAGCGTGCGCGAGGGCATCACAGCACCGGCTGCGAAGAAGACGGCGTCCCCCGGCTCGGCGCCGACATGCTTGGCCAGTGTCGCCCGCTCGTCGTCCGACAGGTTCTTCGCCGTGGGTCCACCGAGCTCGCCGCCCTCCCCCACGAGGACGTACGCGAGACCGCGGGCGCCGCGGGCCTTCGCCCAGTCCTGCCAGGCGTCGAGCTCCTTGCGGCTCTGCGACGCCCCGCCGGGCATGACGACGGCGCCGACGTAGTCGGCCTGGAACACCCGGAACGGCGTGTTCGCGAAGAACTCGGTGCAGTCGACGAGCTCCTGGCCGAAGCGCAGGTCGGGCTTGTCGCTGCCGAACCGGGCCATCGCCTCGGCGTACGTCATGCGCGGGATCGGCAGCGGGATCTCGTGGCCCACCAGCCGCCACAGCGCCTGCATCACCGCCTCGCTGACCTCGACGACGTCGTCCTGGTCGACGAAGCTCATCTCGATGTCGAGCTGGGTGAACTCCGGCTGCCGGTCCGCCCGGAAGTCCTCGTCGCGGTAGCACCGGGCGAGCTGGAAGTAGCGCTCCAGCCCGGCGACCATCAACAGCTGCTTGAACAGCTGCGGCGACTGGGGCAGGGCGTACCAGCTGCCGGGGCGCAGCCGGGCCGGCACCAGAAAGTCGCGGGCTCCTTCGGGCGTCGACCGGGTAAGTGTCGGGGTCTCCACCTCGACGAAGTCGCGCGCGTGCAGCACTTCGCGGGCGATCCGGTTCACCTCGCTGCGTAGCCGGATGGCGGCGGCCGGTGCCGGCCGGCGCAGGTCGAGGTACCGGTGCTTGAGACGCACCTCCTCGCCGACCTCGACGTGCTCGTCGATCTGGAAGGGCAGCGGGCCGGACTCGCTGAGCACGTCGACCTCTTTGGCGACCACCTCGACCTCGCCGGTCGGGAGGTTCGGGTTCGCGTTGCCCTCGGGGCGCAGGCTCACCTCACCGACCACGCGGAGGCAGAACTCGTTGCGCAGCCCGGACGCCACGTCCTCGTCGCGGATGACCACCTGGACGAAGCCGCTCGCGTCGCGCAGGTCGATGAAGGCGACGCCGCCGTGGTCGCGTCGGCGGGCCACCCAGCCGGCGAGCGTGACGGTCTGGCCGGCGTGCGACGCGCGCAGCGAGCCGGCGGTGTGGGTGCGGATCACGTGAAGAGCTCCTGGATGTGTGCGACGAGGTCGTCGAGGGGCACTGCGCTCTGCTCGCCGGTGGCCAGGTCCTTGACCTGGGCGACACCGGCCTCGAGATCTCGCTCACCCACGACGACGGCGTACCTCGCGCCGGACCGGTCGGCGCCCTTCATGGCGCCCTTGAGCGCGCGGTCACCATAGGCCACGTCGACCCGGACCCCCGCACGGCGCAGCGCACCGGCGGTCCCCACGAGCGCGCTCTTGGCTTCTGCACCCAACGGCACCAGGTACACGTCACAGCGGGAGGGGTCACCGACGGCGAGTCCCTCGGCCCGGCAGGCCAGGTACGTGCGGTCGATGCCGAGCCCGAAGCCGATGCCGGACAGCGGTTGGCCGCCGAGGTCGGCCATGAGGCCGTCGTACCGGCCGCCACCGCCGATGCCGGACTGCGCCCCGAGCTGGTCGTGGACGAACTCGAAGGTCGTCCGCGTGTAGTAGTCGAGCCCGCGCACCAGCCTCGGCGCCTCCTCCCACTTCACGCCGAGGGTCTCCAGGTGACGGCGCACCTCGTCGTAGTGGGTGCGGCAGCCCTCGCAGAGGTGGTCGACCATGAGCGGCGCCTCGGTCAGCTGGCGCTGCACGGCGTCTCGCTTGTCGTCCAGGACACGCAGCGGGTTGATCTCGACCCGTCGTCGGGTGTCGTCGTCGAGGTCCAGGCCGCGCAGGAAGCCCTGCAAGAGCTCGCGGTACGCGGGGCGGCAGGCCGCGTCGCCCAGTGACGTCAGGGACAGGCGGTAGCCGGTCAGGCCCAGGCTGCGGTAGCCCTCGTCCGCGATCGCCACCACCTCGGCGTCGAGCGCCGGGTCGTCGAGCCCGATGGCCTCCACGCCCACCTGCTGCAGCTGGCGGTACCGGCCGAACTGCGGCCGCTCGGCGCGGAAGAACGGTCCGGCGTACCAGAGCTTCACGGGCAGCTGGCCGCGGTCGAGCCCGTGCTCGATCACCGAGCGCACGACGCCGGCGGTGCCCTCCGGCCGGAGCGTGATCGACCGGCCACCCCGGTCGTCGAAGGTGTACATCTCCTTGCTCACGACGTCGGTCGACTCACCGACCCCGCGGACGAACAGCGTCGTGTCCTCGAAGACCGGCAGCTCGATGTAGCCGTATCCAGCGCGGCGGGCCGGGGCGGCCAACGCGTCGCGGACGGCGAGGAAGGCCGCCGACTCCGGCGGGTAGTACTCGGGCACGCCCTTCGGTGCCTGGAACTCCCGGCTCATGTCAGAGCCCCCGCGCCGGCATCGGCGGCCTGGCGCCGAGGTCGCGCAGGAACGGGTTGGTTGCCCGCTCGCGCCCGATCGTCGTCTGCGGGCCGTGCCCGGGCAGCACGACGACCGCGTCGTCGAGGGGCAGCACCGTGCGGGCGAGGCTGGCCATCATCTGCTCGGTGTCTCCACCGGGCAGGTCGGTGCGCCCGATCGACCCGGCGAAGAGCAGGTCGCCGGTGAGCATGACCTGCGGGACCTCCTCGTGGGGCAGCCGGAACGCGACCGACCCCGGGGTGTGACCGGGTGCGTGGTCGACGGTGATCTCCAGGCCGGCGAGACGCAGGACCTCACCGTCGGCGAGCGCCTTGACGTCGTCCGGCTCCGACCACTCCAGCCGTCCGCCGAACACCGCGGCCGCCTCCGGCGAGATCCCGCTCATCGGGTCGGCGAGCATGTGGTCGTCGCCCGGGTGGAGGTACGCCGGGATGCCCCGGGCCCCGCACACCGGCGTCACCGAGAAGGTGTGGTCGAGGTGCCCGTGCGTGAGCAGCACCGCGACCGGCTGCAGCCGGTGCTCGCGCAGCACCTCGTCGAGCGTGTCGACCACGTCGATACCGGGGTCCACCACGACCGCGTGCTCGCCGGGCCCGGGGGCCACGACGTAGCAGTTGGTGCCGAAGGCGGCGGCGGGGAAGCCGGTGATGAGCACGGTCAGCCTTCTGGATCGGGGGCGGAGGCGGCGGTTCACGAGCCTACCGGCGGCCCGCGCGCCGCCGCGAACGCGCTGCGGTCCGCGGGAGGGCCCTCCACCTAGACTGTGCGACCGGGCGGGCGGCCGCGTGGGGCGTCCGGTGTGCCCGACGGCGGAGGAGGAACTGGTGGCGGGCAGTGCGAAGCGGGAGCGGCAGCTGGCGCGGGAGCGCTACGAGCGCCAGCAGGCGCGCCGCCGGGAGGCCGCCGCGCGCCGCCGCAAGTTCCAGCAGGGCGGTGCCGTGCTCGTCGCCGTGCTGCTCGTCGTCGGCGGCGTCGTTGCCCTCACCGTGACCGGAGACGACGACACGTCCACCGTCGCGACCAAGGACACCTCGAGCCCCTCGGCGACGGCTTCCACCTCCCCGAGCGCCTCCCCCAGCGCCACCGATGGGGCCGGCTGCACCTACAGCAAGAGCGCCGAGGCGGCATCGAAGGACGTCGGCCTTCCGACGTACGACCCGAAGAAGGCCGACAGCTACCGCACGCCGTTCACCGCGACGCTGAAGACCGACCAAGGCGCCATCACGATCGAGATGGCGGCCGCCGAGGCGCCGTGCACCACCAACAGCTTCAGGCATCTCGCCACGGAGAAGTACTTCGACGGCACGTCCTGCCACCGGCTGACGACCAGCAGCATCTTCGTGCTGCAGTGCGGTGACCCGACGGGCACCGGCAGCGGCGGCCCCGGCTACCAGTTCGGCGAGGAGAACCTCCCGGCCGACGAGCAGAACAACTACCCGGCCGGGACAGTGGCCATGGCGAACGCCGGCGCCGGGACCAACGGCAGCCAGTTCTTCCTCGTGTACGAGGACACCACGCTGCCCCCGAACTACACCGTGTTCGGCACCGTGACCGAGGGCCTCGACGTCGTCGAGAAGGTCGCCGAGGCCGGCGTCGAGGGCGGCGGCGGCGACGGCAAGCCGGCCCAGCCGGTGACCATCGAGACCGTTCGCATCGGGAAGGCCTGACGTGACCGAGCAGCCGAGGAACGGCGACGAGCAGCCGGAAGACCTGACTGCTGCGCCTGCCGACGGCTCGACCCCCGAGGTCCCGGTGCCCGACGTCCCGCAGCCCGCGGAGCCCGATGTCCCGTCCACGCCGGAGCCGGCGGTCCCCGTCGTGCCAGGTACGCCGACCCCCGAGGTCCCGGTGCCGAACGTCCCCACGCCGGCCGTGCCGACGGACCCGGACGGGCCGGTGCTCCCGGAGGCCCCGAAGCCGACCGAGACGACGGCCGGGTCGGGCCACGCCACCGAGGAGCCGGGCGAGACGACGGCCGAGCCGGGCCACGCCACCGAGGAGCCAGGCGAGACGACGGCCGAGTCCGGCGGTGCGACGGAGCAAGCCCCTGCGACGCCGCGACCGACGCCGCGCGCCGGGCCGACCCCCGCGGCGGCGGCGCCGGCACCGGCGGCCGCAGCCGCACCCGAGCCGTCGGACCCCTCGCAGTGGGGGCGGGTCGACGACGACGGCACCGTCTGGGTCCGCACCGCTGACGGCGAGCGGTCGGTGGGTTCCTACCCCGGCGCCGAGGCCGCCGAGGCGTTGGCGTACTTCGGCCGCAAGTTCGACGAACTGGCCGGCCAGGTCTCGCTGCTGGAGCAGCGGGTGGTGGCCGGCGGGGTGAGCCTGCAGGACGCCCAGACCTCGATCGAGCACCTGCGCGAGGCGGTGACGGATGCGAATGCGGTCGGCGACCTGGCCGGCCTGCTGGCCCGCCTCGACGAGCTGACGAAGGGAGTGGCCGCCCGCAAGGCACGCCGCGAGGCCGAACGCGCCAAGACGCGGGAGCGGGCCGCGCAGACCAAGGACCGGATCGCGACCGAGGCCGAGTCGCTCGCCGAGTCGACCGACTGGAAGCGGACGGGCGACCGGCTGCGCGAGCTGCTCGATGAGTGGAAGGCCGCCCCCAGGCTGGACCGCAAGACCGACGACGCGCTCTGGAAGCGGTTCAGCCATGCGCGGACGGCCTTCGACAAGCGCCGTCGCGCGCACTTCGCCGAGCTGGACGAGCAGCGGGGCGAGGCTGCGGTACGCAAGGAGAAGCTCGTCAAGGAGGCCGAGGCACTGGCCTCGTCCAAGGAGTGGGGCGAGACGGCGAAGCGCTTCCGCGAGCTCATGGCGCAGTGGAAGGCGGCCGGCCGGGCCCGGCGCGACGTCGAGGACCAGCTCTGGCAGCGGTTCCGGGCGGCGCAGGACACCTTCTTCTCCGCGCGGAACGAGGTGTTCGCTGCACGCGACGCCGACCTTGCCGTGAACCTCGAGAAGAAGCGTGCGCTGCTGGTCGAGGCCGAAGCCCTTCTGCCGGTCACCGACCCCAGGTCCGCCCGCAGCGCGCTGCGGTCCATCCACGACCGGTGGGAGGCGGCCGGGCACGTTCCTCGCGGCGACCGGGACGCGGTCGAGGGCCGGCTGCGCAAGGTCGACGAGGCCGTCCGGGCCGCCGAGGAGGCCGCCTGGGCGCGGTCCAACCCCGAGGCCCGGGCCCGGGCCGAGGCCACGGTGACGCAGCTGCGGTCGAGCATCGCGGCGCTCGAGGCCGAGGCAGCGGGCGCCCGCAGCTCGGGCAACGAGAAGAAGGCGGCCGAGGCCGAGGCGGCTGCGGCGACCCGGGCCACCTGGCTCGCCGAGGCCGAGAAGACCCTGGCCGAGTTCTCCTGAGCGGCTCAGCTCTCCCCACGCAGGCCGAGCTCACCTGACGCAGGCCGAGCTCACCTGACCCCGCGACACAAACGGGGCCACAGATGCTGAGGAGGTGCCCGCGCCGTACCAGGAGGCGGCTGCCGTCGCGGATGTGTCGGTAACCCAGCGGGATCGTCGGCCGAGGCGGGGTCAGTGGGCGGTGGGGAAGCTCAGGGCCGCGCCGCTCGACTCGCGCGGCTGGGGCCACCGGCTGGTGACCACCTTGGCCTGCGTGTAGAAGCTGACCCCCTCGGTGCCGTGCACGTGCCGGTCGCCGAACAGCGAGTTCTTCCAGCCGCCGAACGAGTGGAATGCCATCGGGACCGGGATCGGCACGTTGACACCGATCATGCCGACCGTGACCTTGCGCTGGAACACGCGGGCCGCCTGCCCGCTCGAGGTGAACACCGCGGTGCCGTTGCCGTACGGGTTGGCGTTGACGATCTCGATGGCCTCGTCCGCCGTGTCGGCCCGCAGCACGACGAGCACCGGCCCGAAGATCTCGTCCCGGTAGACGTCCATGTCCGTGGTGACCTTGTCGAAGAGGCACGGCCCGACGAAGAAGCCGTCCTCGTGCCCGGCGACGGCGAGGTCGCGGCCGTCCACGACGAGGGTGGCCCCGGCGTCCACCCCGCGGCCGACGTAGTCCGTGACCCGCTGCTGCGCCTCCCGGGTGACCAGAGGTCCCATCTCGGAGGACTCGGCGCGGCCGGGCCCGACCGCCAGGCGCTCGGTGAGCGACGTCAGCTTCTCGACCAGCCGGTCGCCGGCGTCGCCGACCGCGACCACCGCCGAGATGGCCATGCAGCGCTGCCCGGCCGAGCCGTAGCCCGCCGCGACCAGGTGCTCGGCGGCGAAGTCCAGGTCCGCGTCGGGCAGCACGACGGCGTGGTTCTTCGCCCCGCCGAGGGCCTGCACCCGCTTCCCCGCGGCGCTGGCGCGCTCGTAGATGTAGCGAGCGATCGGCGTGGACCCGACGAAGGAGACGGCGGCGATCTCGGGGTGGTCGAGGATCGCGTCCACGGCCACCTTGTCACCGTGCACGACGTTGTAGACGCCGTCGGGCAGGCCGGCGTCGGCGTAGAGCTGCGCGATGAGGTTCGAGGCGGACGGGTCGCGCTCGCTGGGCTTGAGGACAAACGCGTTGCCGGTGGCGATCGCCAGTGGGTGCATCCACATCGGGACCATGACCGGGAAGTTGAACGGCGTGATGCCGGCGACGACGCCCAGCGGCTGACGGAAGGAGTACGAGTCGACGTCCGTCGAGACCTGCTCGGAGTACTCGCCCTTGAGCAGCTGCGGGATTCCGCAGGCGAACTCCACGACCTCGAGCCCACGGGTGACTTCGCCCATGGCGTCCGACACCACCTTGCCGTGCTCGTCGGAGACCATCCGGGCCAGCTCGGCGCTGTGCCGCTCGACGAGGTCGCGGAAGGCGAACATGACGCGCGCGCGACGTACGACGGAGAACTCGCGCCACTCCTCGAAGGCCTTCGCGCCGGACTTGACGGCGGCGTCGACGTCCGCGGCCTCGGCCAGCACGACCTCGGCCTGCTGCTCGCCGGTCGCGGGGTTCCAGAAGGGGGCAGTCCGGGTGGAGGACCCAGATGTCTCGCCGCCACTGATCCAGTGCTCGATCTTCCGCATGGCGGTGCTCCTCGTCAGTTGCCGCCTCGTTGGACGGGCGATATCCACAGCAGCCTAGCGAGGCTCAGGATCGGC
>DASVBQ010000099.1:0-3192 GCA_036375795.1 Actinomycetes bacterium | reverse complement strand
GTCTTCGACGCTCGGGGGACCAGCCTCGAGAGCAACCCGGCCCTGCGCCGTCTCCTCGGCGCGGAGCGCGGCGACCTGCCCACGCTGACGCACCCCAGCCTGCGGCTGCTCGACGAGACCGGCCGGGAGCTCGGCCTCGCCGAGAGCCCCGTCGGGCGGGTGCTCGCCACCGGCCGACCCGTCCCGAGTGCCGTGCTCGGGCTCGCCGTCGCCGGGCAGGACCTCCGCTGGGTCCGCATGGCGGCCCTCCCCCACACCGGTCCCTGCGGGGAACCGCGCGTCGTCGTCACGTGCAGCGACGTGACCGCCGAGCGCGCCGCGATCCTGGCCCTGGCCAGCGCCGAGCGACGGCTGCGGATCACCGCGGAGCACGCTCCGATCGGCATCGCCCTGGTCTCGACCGACGGCGCGATCCTCGACGCGAACGACGCCTTGTGCCGACTGCTGGGCTACTCGCACGACGAGCTCACCGCACGCACCGTCCGCGACATCACCCACCCCGACCACCTGGCGGACGACGCCGCCCAGGTCGACGCGCTGGTCGCCGGCGAGGCGGAGACCTACCGGGTCGAGAAGGCCTACCTGACCCGCGACGGCCGGGAGGTGTGGGCACAGCTCTCGGTGACGCTGGTGCGCGACGAGACGGGTGCGCCGCAGTACTTCATCAGCATGGTCGAGGACATCTCGGCCCAGCGGGAGGCCGCAACCGCGCTCGACCACCGGCCGAGCCACGACCACCTCACCGGTCTGCCCAACCGCACGCTGCTCCTCGAGCGCACCGACGCGGCGCTGGCGCGCGCCGGATGGCGCCGCGGCCAGGTGGCGCTGCTGTTCTGCGACCTCGACGAGTTCAAGCTGATCAACGACAGCCGAGGGCACGCCGCCGGTGACGCCGTCCTCGTCGAGACCGCCAGCCGCCTCTCCCAGTGCGTCCGGACCGGCGACACCGCGGCCCGCCTCGGTGGCGACGAGTTCGTCGTGCTCTGCGAGGGGCTCACCGGCCGTACGGAGGCAGAGACCGTCGCGCAGCGCCTGACCGATGCACTGACCGAGCCGATGGCCCGTGCCGGCGGCATCACCATGACCGTGAGCATCGGCGTGGCCTTCGCCGAGCCCGGCATGACCGGGGCCGAGCTGCTGCGCAACGCCGACGCCGCGATGCACCTCGCGAAGACCAGCGGCCGGGACCGCTTCGCGCTGTTCACACCGCACCTCGTCGAGCAGGCGACCGAGCGGCTCGACCTCGAGCACCAGCTGCGCGAGGGCATGCGGACCGAGGCATTGTTCCTGGACTACCAACCGGTCCGGCGGCTCTCGGACGGCGGCGTCGTGTCGTACGAAGCGCTCGTGCGCTGGCAGCACCCGGTGCGCGGGGTGCTCGGCCCGGGCGCGTTCCTGCCGATCGCGGAGGCGAGCGACCTCATCCTCGACCTCGACCGGTACGTCCTCCCGCGGGCCTGCGCGGCGGCCGTGGCGTGGGGGGACCAGCCGGCGGCACCCAGCATCTGCGTCAACATCTCCGCCCGCCACGTCGGTCGCGGGCGCCTGCCCGGGCTCGTCGTCCGTACGCTGCGCGACAGCGGGCTGGCCCCGCAGCGGCTGGTGCTCGAGCTGACCGAGACCGCGTTGCTGGGCATGACCCCCACGGCGCAGGCGGAGCTGGACACCCTGGTGGCCCTCGGCGTCCGGCTGGCCATCGACGACTTCGGCGCCGGCTACTCCTCGCTCAAGCACCTGGTCGACGTGCCGGCCAGCTTCGTGAAGATCGACCGGTCCTTCGTCGCGGCGATGGACAGCTCGCCGGCGAGCACCGCCGTGGTCTCCGCCGTGATCTCCTTGTGCCGGGCGCTCGGCGTCGCGGTCGTCGCGGAGGGCATCGAGGGGGAGCCACAGCGCGGGCAGCTCGCGTCGCTGGGCTGCGCCTACGGCCAGGGTTACCTGCTCGGCCGCCCCGGTCGGATCGACCTCACCGCGCTCAGCCGCACGGCGGGATAACCGGCGACCGCGCGGCGCCGTGTCACGGCTCGCGCACCACCTCCGCCGGCGACTTGTCCGGCCGCAGCCCACGCCACGTCGGGTGGCGCATCCGGCCGTCCCGGGTCCACTCGCCGAAGCCGACCTCGCCGACCAGCTCCGGCGACACCCAGCGGGCGCCCCGGGCGTGGGCCCTCGGGACCTCGTCCGCGAACGGCGGCGTCGCCCGCTCGAGGCGCCCGAGCCGGGCCGCGAGGTCCTCGAGCACCTTCACCGAGAAGCCGGTGCCGACATGACCCGCGTAGACCAGCCGCCCGACCTCGTCGTGCACGCCGAGCAGCAGCGAGCCGATGCGACCCGACCGGTTGCCCTCCCCCGGCGACCAGCCGCCGATGACGACCTCCTGCATCCGGACGTGCTTCACCTTGACCCAGTCCCGGGAACGGCGGCCCGGGAGGTAGAGGGACCGGCGCCGCTTGGCGATGACGCCTTCCAGCCCCTGGTCGCGGGAGACCTGCAGCGCCGTCGCGCCGTCGCCGGCGAACGCCGGCGGGGTCGCCCAGTGCGACCCGTCCAGGCCGAGAGCCTCGAGGCGCACCCGCCTCTCGTCGTAGGCCGAGTCGAGCAAGGACTCGCCATCGAGGTGGAGCACGTCGAAGACGAGGTAGCTGACGGGCACCGCCGAGAGCAGCGCTGCCGATGGCCGTTGCACGTGCATGCGCTGCTGCAGCTCGCCGAAGCTGGGCCGCCCCGCCTCGTCGAGCGCCACCAGCTCGCCGTCGAGGATCACCTGGTGACCGGAGAGCGCCGCAGCGACGCCCCGGACCTCGGGATAGGTCGCCGCGACCTCGCGGTCGTTGCGCGTCAGTACCCGCAGCGGATCCCCGCCGGCGCCGTCGACGTACACGACCGCGCGCGCGCCGTCCCACTTCATCTCGAACGCCCAGTCGTCCTCGGTGTCCTCCGGCGGCAGCTCGCCGGCGCTGGCCAGCATCGGGCGCACCACCGGCAGCGGGACGGAACGGGGCACAGTCCTTCGTACCGCACCGGGAGGGGTGCGCAGCGCCGACCACGCGATGTGGTTCACTCGTGCGGTCCCGACCTCGACCCGCACCGGAGTGATCAGCCAGTGCCTGCCGGCCGGCACCGCAAGGCCACGCCTGTCATGGCGCGGCTGCAGCGGTGGGGCGCGCTGACCGCGCCGATCCTCGCGGCGGC
>DASVBQ010000042.1:0-9522 GCA_036375795.1 Actinomycetes bacterium | reverse complement strand
GCGTTCGGCCAGATCTACGACGCCTACGTCGACTCCATCTACCGCTACCTGTACTACCGGGTGGGGTCGCACGCCGTCGCGGAGGACCTGACCTCCGAGACCTTCCTGCGCGCCCTGCGGCGCATCGACTCGTTCACCTGGCAGGGCAAGGACATCGGCGCCTGGTTCGTCACCATCGCCCGCAACCTGGTGACCGACCACGTGAAGTCCAGCCGGTTCCGGCTCGAGGTGACCACGGCCGACATGCTCGACGCGGACCGCGCCGACGACGGCATCGAGGAGGAGGTGCTCGGCCGGCTGCAGAACGCCGCGCTCCTCGACGCCGTGCGCCGGCTCAAGCCCGAGCAGCAGGAGTGCATCGTGCTCCGCTTCCTGCAGGGCCTGAGCGTCGCCGAGACCGCCGCGGTGATGAAGCGCTCCGACGGCGCCGTCAAGCAGCTGCAGCTGCGGGCCGTCCGCGCGCTGGCGAAGCTGGTCCCCGAGCAGGCGTTGTGATCTTCCCGCTGCGGGCCGTAACCGCCCCCACCACCCCTCGTTGTCACGGCGGGACCGCGACGCCGACCGGGCGCACGGTGCGGGACGAGCGAGGGGGTGCTGGGGGTTGAGCGTGTTCACGGGGCTGGCGGACGCCCTCCACCGGCGCGAGGCCGAGGAGTTCGCCGCCATGCTCGAGAGCCGCCGGGTCCCGGCCGGCCACGAGCTCGCCGACCTGGTCGCCCTCACCCGCGCCCTCGCCCCCGCCGAGCACGCGCCCCGTCCCGAGTTCCGCGCGGCGCTGCGGGAGCGCCTCGTCACCGAGGCTGCCGACCGGGTCCCCGCGACCGTGCCGCCCCCGCGGCGGACCGAGCCAGCCGGCCCGACCGGTCGCCGTCGACTGCGCACGGCGGTCGCGTCCGTCACCCTGGCGGCGGTCGTGACCGGCGCGGGCGCCGCCGCGGCGAGCACGCGGGCGCTGCCCGGCGACGTCCTCTACGGGCTCAAGCGCCAGATCGAGGACGTCCAGCTGGCGCTGGCCGGGTCCGACCTCGGCCGCGGCCGGGAGCTGCTGGAGCAGGCAGAGACCCGCCTCTCCGAGGCCGAGCGGCTCGCCGCCTCGTCCGGCGCGAGCGAGCCGGGGACGCAGCGCGGGCTGTCCACCGCGCTGGCCGAGATGGACCGCGCCACCGCGGCCGGAGCCTCCGCGCTCACCGAGTCCTACCGGGAGACCGGCGACGAGGAACCGATGCTGCTGCTCGACCGGTTCGTGGTCGACCAGCAGGAGCGGCTGCAGGACCTGATGGTGCTGCTCGACCCGGCGCTGCGCGCCCGGGTCCGGGCCACGCTCGACGAGCTCGAGCGGTTGGAGAGCATGGCGAGCGCGCTGGTCGCCTCGACCACGACCACGACCCGCTCCCTCGTGCTGACTGCCCGCGAGTCCGGCGACGGTTGGGCCGTCAGCCGGGTGGCCGACCAGATCGTGGCCGCGGGCGACTCCGGGGGTACCGACGCCACCGAGCTGGCGGGCACCGGAGGGCTGACCTCGACTGCCGGGGGTACCGGCTCCACCACGACCTCCGGCGGCGGCCTGCTCGACGACCTGGCCGACTCGGTCACCAGCGGTTCCACGTCAGGAGGCGGCACGTCAGGCGACTCCGGTGACCTGACCGGAGGACTCGTCGGCGGGAGCACGACCTCCGCTCCGGACCTGGGCACCGGGACCTCACCTCTGCCGACCCTGAGCCCCGAGCCCCTGCCGACCGCCTCACCCCTGCCGACGCTCGAGCCGACCCTCGACCCGTCGACCGTGACGTCGCCGCTCCCCCTGCCGAGCACGAGCGCCTGCGTCCCCCTGCCGCCGCTCACCACCTGCTAGGGCCCTCCGCCACAGCCTCTGCCGGAGCACGGCGCGCCGCCCGGAGCGACCTTGTGGGGCAGACACGCCGGCGAGTCGCGGCGCAAGGTCGCTCCGAGCGCGAGGTCCAGGTGGGGGCGAGCCGGCCGGCGCCTGCGGGGTCTGCAGGGTCTGCAGGGTCTGCAGGGTCTGCTCAGAAGAAGATCGACCGGCGCGCCATCAGCAGTCGGTAGAGCGTGTGCTGGATGGTCTCCCGCACCTGGTCGGTGAGGTTGAAGACCAGCATCGGGTCGTCGGCCGCGCCGAGCCCGAAACCGTCGGTCGGGATCGGCTCGCCGAACTCGATGATCCACTTGCTGGGCAGCGGGATCAGGCCCAGCGGCCCGAGCCAGGGGAACGTCGGCGTGACCGGCACGTAGGGCAGGCCCAGCAGCCGGGCCAGCGTCTTCATGTTGCCGATGATCGGGTAGATCTCCTCGGCCCCGACGATCGAGCACGGGACGATCGGCACCTGCGTTCGCAGCGCGGCCGACACGAAGCCGCCCCGGCCGAAGCGCTGCAGCTTGTACCGCTCGGAGAACGGCTTGCCGATGCCCTTGAAGCCCTCGGGCCAGACGCCGACCACCTCGCCCCTGTGCAGCAGCCGCTCGGCGTCGGCGTTGCACGCGAGCGTGGTGCCGGACTTGCGGGCCAGCTCGCTGACCACGGGAGTCTGGAAGACCAGGTCGGCGCCCAGCATCCGCAGGTGGCGCTGGCCCGGGTGGTGGTCCAGCAGCGCGATCTGGGTCATCACCGCGTCGAGTGCGATGGTGCCCGAGTGGTTGGCGACGACGAGCGCGCCGCCCTCGGCCGGGACGTTCTCGAGCCCGCGCGCCTCGACCCGGAAGTACCGCTCGTAGAGCCGCCGGAACCCGGCGAGCAGCACGTGGTCGGTGAGCTCGGGGTCGAACCCGAACTCGTCGACCTCGTAGTCGCCGGTGAGCCGGCGGCGTAGGAACGCCAGAGCCTCGGCGACCTTGTGCTCCCACTCGGGCAGCTCGACGCCTGCGCCCTCCGGCGCCGCGACGTCGGCGGCGGGTACCTCGTGGGCCGCGGTGTCGACCGCGGGCTCGGCGGCCGGAGGCGCCACAGGCTTCGCAGCCGGGCGGCGCCGGCGGCGCGGCACCGCGGCCGCGGCCGCCGCGGGGGGAGCCGACTCGTCGAGCAGCGGTGTGGCGCGCCGGCGCCTGGCCCGCTCGCCGGTCGCGCGCGACGCACCGGCTGCCACGGCGTCGGCCGCCGACGTCGGACGACGGGGGGGCTCCTCGCCGCCGCCGATCGGGATCACCCGCGCGTCAGGCATGCGCGCCCCCTCGGGTCACCAGATCCACCACCCGGCGCTCGACGGCGCCCACGGTGTCGGCCGACAAGGGGCCACGCACTCCCTGCCGCGTCACGAAGTCGTCGAAGGCCTCCCTCGTCGTGTAGCGCGGCGTGAAGCCGAGCACCTCGCGCATGCGAGTGGTGTCCACGACCCGGCCGTAGGTGAGGAAGCGGATCTGCTCCGGCGAGAAGTCGGCGATGCCCAACCGGCGCAGCGTCATCCCGATCCACGGGGCCGCCGGTGGCGGGAGCGGGACCGAGGGCCGTCCGGCGCGGTGGATCGCCTGGTGCAGCGTCATGACGCCGTCGCCGGCGATGTTGAACGTGCCGCCGTGGTCGCCGAGCGTCGCGCGCCACAGGACCTCCAGCCCGTCGCGCTCGTGCACGAACTGCAGCCGCGGGTCGAAGCCCAGCACGGTCGGGACCACCGGAAGGGAGAAGTACGACGTGAGCGCGGTGCGCACCTTGGGGCCGACGAAGTTGGCGAACCGCAGGGTGGTGACGGTGACATCGGGCCGGCGGCGGGCGAAGCCCCGGACGTAGCCCTCGACCTCGACGGAGTCCTTGGCGTAGCCGCTGCGGGCGAGCGCCTTGGGCTCGAGGTCCTCGGTGAACATCGCCGGGTCCTGCGGCGAGGAGCCGTAGACCGCGGTGGACGACTTCACGATGAGCTTGCGGACGCTGGGCGCCTTCTGGCACGCGGCCAGCAGCTGCATCGTGCCGATGACGTTGATCTCTTTCATCATCGCCCTGCCGCCCGCATCGAGCGGCGTGGCGAGGACAGCCATGTGCACGACGGTGTCGACCTCGGCCTGCGCGATCACCTTGCCGATGACCGGGTTGCGGATGTCGGCGCGGACGAACTCGGCGTCACCGAGGTCCTGCTTCGGTGGGACGACGTCCACGCCGATCACCCGTGTGATGTCGGGGTCGGCCTGCAGCAGCTGGGTGAACCGCCCGCCGAGATAGCGCGAGACGCCGGTCACCATGACCACCCGAGCCACTGGCGCTACCCCCTCGATCCCACAGGTCCGTGCACGCCCCCGCCGTGCGGCTACTTCTTGTTGCGGCGCTGGACGCGCGTCTTCTTCAGCAGCTTGCGGTGCTTCTTCTTCGCCATGCGCTTGCGGCGCTTCTTGATGACGGAACCCACGGAAGGACCTTTGTTCGGACGGACGGACGGGCGGGGCGACGGGCGAGCACAGCCGTCAGACCGCGCCCATGCAGCCGGCCCCCACCTTACCCGGCCCGGCGACCGGGCCATCGGCCACCCAAGATCGACGTGACAAACCGGGTCATTCTGGTCTATTACGGGACGCGGCGTGTCGGTGTGACCTGTGTCACAGCCCCGCCCGTGACCTCGGTCACGTCGGCTCGTTGAGTCCCCCGACGAGCCCCACCGCCCGCCGGCGACTGCCGGTGGGCTCGGCATCCGGAAGGACCTCCTATGCGGAGACGCCTCACGACGCGGCACCTCGTGGCCGCAGGCGCAACGCTCGCGGTGACGGCAGCGATCCTGCCGCCGGCCGCGGCGGCGATCGACGACCCGCTCGGCACCAGCGGTGGCACCGCCGCCCGCGACACGCGGGACCGCGCGAGCGCCCTCGCCCCGACCGAGGGCCAGCTGGACGCGGTGCGGGCGCTCGTCGCTGCCGCTCCGCAGGGGGCCCGGGCCACCTGGGACGAGCGGTTCGGCACACCACGGACCATCGTCGGCACACGGGGCTACCTGACCGGCCCGCGCAGCGGCTCGGCGGTCGACGTGGCCCGTTCCTGGGTCGCCGACAACCGGGCCGCCTTCGGGATGTCCGAGGCCCAGGTCGCCGCGCTCACGGTGAGCCGCGACCACGAGCTGCCCGGCACGGGCACCCACGTGGTCACGCTCACCCAGGTCTTCGACGGCGTGGAGGCAGCCCACGGTGGCCGGCTCAACATCGCGGTCACCCACGACGGCAAGGTCCTCTCGTACGGCGGGAACCCGACCCGCGGTGACGGGCTCACCGGGTCCTTCGCCCTGAGTGCGGGCGAGGCGCTCGACACCGTCGCCGGCAAGCTCGCCGCCGGTGTGGACTTCACGCCGGACGCCACCGGCGAGAAGGCCGGCTACACGACCTTCGCCCGCGGGCCCTTCGCCGCGGGCTCGTACGCGACGAAGGTGGCGTTCCCCACCGCCGACGGTGCCCGCGCGGCCTACCGCGTGCTGTTCGTCGAGCACCTCGACGAGGCCTGGGACACGGTCGTCGACGCGCAGACCGGCGACATCCTCTTCCGCGACAGCCTCGTCGACCACGAGTCCGAGGGCACGGTCTACGAGAACTTCCCGGGGGCGCCCAAGGGCGGTCAGCCGGTCATCAGGTCCTTCGGGCCGACCGCCGAGTCACCCTCCGGCTGGGTGGACCCGACCGGCGTCGCCGGCCTCCCCGGCCCGACGACGTTCGGCAACAACGCCAACACCTACGCCAACTACTCGAACTTCCTCGTCCCCGCCGACGAGGGCCCGCGCCCGGTCAGCCCGACCAGCCAGTTCAACTACGCGTACGGCATGAACTGGCAGCGGACCAAGGGCGCCACGGTGCCGCCGTCGTACGCGCTGGACCTCGACCCGGCCGCGACCAACCTGTTCTTCCACCACAACCGCATCCACGACGAGTTCTACGACTTCGGCTTCACCGAGTCCGCCGGCAACTTCCAGACCGACGGCGGCGACCCGATCCTCGGCCTGGTGCACGCGGGTGCGGCCAGCGGCGGCGCGCCGACCTACACGGGCCGCGACAACGCGTACATGCTCACTCTGCCCGACGGCATCCCGCCGTGGAGCGGCATGTTCCTCTGGGAGCCCATCAACGACGCGTTCGAGGGGCCGTACTCCGACGGCAACTTCGACGCCTCGGTGATCGAGCACGAGTACGCGCACGGTCTGACCAACCGCTACGTCGCGGGCGGGTCGGCGCTGGGCTCGCACCAGTCCGGCTCGATGGGTGAGGGTTGGGGCGACTGGTACGCCCTGAACTACCTGCACCGCGAGGGCCTCTACGACAAGTCGGTCGTCGGCGAGTACGCGACCGGCAACGCCGAGCGCGGCATCCGCAACTACGCCTACGGCGACAACCCGACCAGCTTCGGCGACATCGGCTACGACCTGACCGGTCCCGAGGTGCACGCCGACGGCGAGATCTGGACGGCCACGCTGTGGCAGCTGCGGCAGAAGCTCGTCGCGCAGTACGGCCAGGCGCAGGGGTCCGACGTGGCGGCCCGGCTGGTGACCGACGCGATGCCGCTGTCGGCGCCCGACCCGTCGTTCCTCGACATGCGCGACGCGATCCTCGCCGCCGACCTCGACCGCTACCACGGTGACAACACCGACACGATCTGGGCGGTGTTCGCCGAGCGCGGTGCCGGCGCTTCGGCGTCCACGGCCACCGGCGACGACACCGAGCCCAAGCCGGCGTTCGACCACGCGTCGGACTCCCGCAACGGGTTCCTGGCCGGGACCGTCGTGAACGCGGCGACCGGCGACCCGGTGAAGAAGGCGCGGGTCATCGTCGGTGACTACGAGGCCCGGGTGTCCCCGCTCGTGCGGACGTCGGACAGCGGCGGCTTCGGCGCCAAGATGGCGGCCGGCAGCTACGACCTGATCGTGCAGGCCGACGGTTACGGCGCCCAGCAGTTCCGCGACGTCGCGGTGACCGCGGGCAAGACGACGTCGCTCACCTTCACGGTGGCGCCGAACCTGGTTTCGCTCGCGTCCGGCGCGACGCTCGTGTCGGCCTCCAGCGAGGACGAGGGGCTGCCCGCGAAGTTCCTGCTCGACGACACCGCCGCCAGCGTGTGGGGCACCAAGAAGGGTTCCACGGCGTACAACGCCGGCCCGGACGAGCGGGTCACCGTCAAGCTGGCCAAGCCGACGACCATCTCGCGGCTGCAGGTGAGCGCGTTCAAGAACACGACAGCGAGCCGGTTCGCGGCGCTGAAGGACTTCACCTTCCAGGTGTCTGACGACGGCGTCATCTGGCGGACGGTGAAGACCGGCGGGTTCGGCTACCAGACGCCGCGGCCGACGGCACCGGACCTGAACTACGCCTCGTTCACGCTGGACAAGCCGACCAAGGCGGCGTACGTCCGGTTCTTCATCGACTCGGTGCAGGGCGAGACGGTCACGTACGCCCAGGCCGCCGAGCTGCAGGTGTTCGGCGCGGCCAAGGGGATCAGCCCGGTGGCCCTGCCGGCGGACGCGCCGTTCACCGACTCGGGCACGATCGCGGTCGGGAACCCGTCGACCGGCGAGCTGGTCGAAACCGTCATCGGTGTCACCGGCACCGAGTTCGCGAACACCTGCCCCGACCCGTTCTCGGCGCCGGCCTCGCAGGGTGCGGACGGGTGGATCAGCAAGCTGCCGGCCGGCTTCGGTGACGGGACGCACATCGTCTCCGTGACCGGAGGCGAGTCGGCCGCCGGGCACGACATCGACGTCTACTACCTGGACTCGTCGTGCACGGTGGTGGGCTCGACCGCGTCGTCGGCCGCCGACGAGTCCGGCGTGATCCCGGGCGGCGCGGCGTACGTGCTGACCCAGCTCTGGACCGGTGCCGACGTGCCGTTCACGCTGACGGCGACCGACGCCGGCTGACCCGAGGGGCACACGGAAACCCCCGTCCACCCTGCTGGGTGGGCGGGGGTTCCCGCTGGACGGGGCTAGGCCGTCTCGACGTACGACTGGTCGAGGTAGTCGTGCACGGCCTTCTCGGGGACCCGGAAGGACCGGCCCACGCGTACGGCGGGCAGCGTGCCCGCGTGGACCAGCCGGTAGACGGTCATCTTCGACACGCGCATCACCGAGGCGACCTCGGCGACGGTGAGGAACGTGACCTCGGAAAGAGGACGGTCTTTCGGACCCTGAACAGCCACGACGCACCGGACCTTCAGCGCGTGACGGGCGCCGGCTTCCCCTCCGGCAGCACACAGGCGTACGCGCTCTGCTGGCAAGACTAGGGGCGGATGTGCCTCGTGGGAAAGGGGTGACCAAGATTCATTGCCACCGTCACCCGGTTGCACCCCAGGTCCGCGAGCGCTGCCCAGGTGCCCTCGTCCTCCACCCCTCGGCCACCACCTCCAGCCCGAGCGCGGATGCTGCCACTAGGGCCAGCCGATGCCCGGTGCGGGGGCGTCCGCGACGAGGACCTGCCCGGTTCTCGCCGTGATGACGTCGTCGACGCCCTCGGTGCCGTGCCACTCGGCCGTCACCATGAACAGCGTCCGGCGGTCGGGACCGCCGAGCATCGCCGCGAAGCAGGGACGGTCGAGCTCGATGGTCTCGAGGACCTCGCCACCCTCGCGGATGCGGGCGCAGTCGTTCGTCATGCTGCCGCTGGAGGCCCAGATGCATCCGTCGGCGTCGAGGCAGATGCCGTCCGGGCCCACGCCGTCGGCCCAGACCCGTCGGTTCGACAGCGTGCCGTCCTCGGCGATGTCGAAGGCCGTCAGCCGTGCTGCGAACGACTCGGCAACGACGAGGGTCTTGTTGTCCGGCGTGATGACCATCCCGTTCGGGAACGCGATCTCGCGCGCGACCTCACGGACGTCGCCGTCGGGCGTGATGAGCGCGATCTTTCCGGGCGCCTGTCCGCTCGTCAGGACGGTCTCGAAGTCGGCGAAATCGAAGTTGATCGTGTTGACGTAGATGTTGCCGCGCCCGTCGACGGTCATCTCGCTCCAACCGTGGGGCGAGAGGTGGCTCAGGTCGGCATGCCGGACGCGGGAGCCGTCGGGCTCGACGCGGATCAGCTCGCTTCCGGTGATGAGCATGCGGTCGTCCGGCAGCCAGTTGACGGCCCAGCCTGCCCCCTCGGGACCGCGGCCCACCACCTCCGCGGTGCCGTCGAGGTCGACCGCGACGATCTCGTCGGCGCCCCAGTTGGAGAACCACAGTCGGCCGTCGTGCCAGCGAGGGGACTCGGGCATCGCGAGTCCGTCCAGCAGCACCCGAGGCTCGATGGCCGGCGGGCATTGGGAGACATCCGACGTCCTTTCGCCCTGCGGATGTCCAGGTCGGCCGATGAGCGGCCGACCTGGACATCGGGATCAGGCGAGGTCGAACCGATCGAGGTTCATGACCTTGACCCACGCCGCGACGAAGTCCTGGACGAACTTCTCCTGCGCGTCGGCGCTGGCGTAGACCTCGGCGACGGCCCGGAGCTGGGAGTTCGAACCGAACACGAGGTCGACGGCGGTGGCGCTCCACGTGATCTCGTCCGTGGCGCGATCCCGGCCGTCGAACACGTTCTCGGCCGACGCGGATGCCTTCCACTCCGTGCCCATGTCGAGCAGGTTCA
>DASVBQ010000093.1:0-9030 GCA_036375795.1 Actinomycetes bacterium | reverse complement strand
TGCCGCACGGCTGTCGATCTACGACTGGCAGGTCGACCGGGTCGACCTGCCGGGGCTGGCGGTGACCGCGCTGGCCGACGTCCGCGGCCCGGTCCTGGACGCGGGTTGCGGACTGGGGACGTACGTCGACCGTTCCTCGGCCGGGTCCGGGAGCGGGTGGCCGCGGAGATCGAGCGGGCCGGCGTGTTCCGGATCGGCAACCAGGTCGGCATCTTCACCTGCCGCTGAACCCAGCGGCCCGGTACGGCGCCGCCGCGGCGCACTCCACCCGCCACTGACGCGGCCTCCTCCACCAGCGGATCACAGGCGCTGACTCCGCGACGCAACTGGTGCCGTGGAGACGTAGCGAGGCCGATCGGCGCCCCACAGCCCACTCACACCCCGGATGTGTCGCCGAGCCAGCACAGCTCGGGAGGCGCCGCCGGGTGCACAACCACGCTGAATGACACCGGTGTAGTACCACGATCAAGTAACAAATGCCCCTCAAGTCACATCTGTCACACAGGTCACGGCAGTATCGCTGGGCGCACGACCGGAGACCCCTTCCCCGACCGTGAGGACCATCGGCGATGTCCCGTACCGCCCGCCCATCCGACCGCCGCACCGACCAGGCCGACCGGACCCCAGCCCCGAGGTGCCCCCGCGCGCCAGAGCAACCGGCCTCCCGCCGCCGCACGGCGCTGCGCCTCGCCCGCAACATCGGCGTGCCGCTGCTGCTCGCGGGCCTGGTCACGGCGGGCTCGCCCGGCTGGGGCCTCTACATGATCAAGCGGGGCGACACGCTCAGTGAGATCGCGGCGCGGTACGACACGACGGTCGCGAAGCTGGTCGAGGTGAACCGGCTGCCGGGCAACGGCAACCTGATCATCGCCGGGACCAGCCTCAAGGTGCCCGGCAGCGGGGGCGCAGGCGGTGGCGGCGGTGGCCGGGTCCACCGCGTCGTGACCGGCGACACCCTGTCGGGGATCGCCGCGCGCTACGGCGTCTCGCAGGACGCGGTCAAGCGGGCCAACGGGATCGGCCGCTCCAACGTGGTCATGCTCGGCGCCACGCTGCGCATCCCGGGCGGCTCCAGCGGCTCTGGCGGCAGCGCGAAGAACAGCTCCAACTCCTTCGCCGGCCGGACGTACTCCAGCTCGGTGGTGAACGCCGCGTCCCACAACCGGTCGCTGCTGGCGCGCCGGAACCTGCCGTCGCGCGACGGGATGCGGGCGATCATCGCTGCCAAGGCCCGGGCGAACGGCGTCGACCCGGCCCTGGCGCTCGCCGTGAGCTACCAGGAGTCCGGCTGGAACATGCGGGCGGTGTCGGTGGCCAACGCGGTCGGGGCCATGCAGGTCATCCCCTCGACCACCGACTGGATCTCCGGTGTTGTGGGACGGCGCCTGAATCCCCTGGACCCGCACGACAACGCCACCACCGGCGTGGTGCTGCTGCGCATCCTCGGCCAGTCGGCGAGCAGCGAGCGGCAGGCCGTGGCGGCGTACTACCAGGGCCTTCGATCGGTGCGCGAGAACGGGATGTTCCCCGACACCAAGAGGTACGTGGCCAACGTCATGGCGCTGCGGGCGCGCTTCCGGTAGGGCGCCGATCATGGACCGACGCGCGTGCCGAGCGGGTTCGCCCCGTCACCACCCGTAGAATCCCCGCGTGGACACGACCGTCAAGGACCCACTCGTCGGGCTGGTGCTCGACGGGCGGTACCGCGTCGAGTCCCGCCTCGCGCGTGGCGGCATGGCCACCGTCTACGAGGCCCACGACAGCCGGCTGGACCGGACGATCGCCCTCAAGGTCATGCACCCGAGCCTGGCGGAGGACGACGAGTTCGTCTCCCGGTTCATCCGCGAGGCCCACTCCGCGGCCCGGCTGTCCCACCCCAACGTCGTCGCCGTCTACGACCAGGGCGCCGACCAGGGGCACGTCTTCCTCGCGATGGAGCTGGTCCGCGGCCGCACCCTGCGCGACCTGATCCGCGAGCACGGCCACCTCAGCCCCCGCCAGGCGCTCGAGGTCCTCGAGCCGGTCCTGGCGGCCATCGGGGCGGCCCACCAGGCCGGCATCGTGCACCGCGACGTCAAGCCGGAGAACGTCCTGCTCTCCGACGACGGCCGGATCAAGGTCGCCGACTTCGGGCTGGCCCGGGCGGTGACCGGCAACACCAGCCACACCACCGCCAGCGGCGTCCTCATGGGCACCGTCGCCTACCTCTCCCCCGAGCAGGTCGAGCGTGGGGTCGCCGACCCCCGCTCCGACGTCTACGCGGCCGGCATCCTGCTCTACGAGATGCTCACCGGCCTCAAGCCGTACGACGGCGAGACGGCCATCCAGGTCGCCTACCGCCACGTGCACGACGACGTACCCGCGCCCTCCGACCTGGTCCCCAGCCTCCCCCGGGAGCTCGACGCGCTGGTCGCCCGCGCCACAAACCGCGACCCCGACGCCAGGCCAGCCGACGCGCGACGGATGCTCACCGAGGTCAGCGCGATCCGCCGACAGCTCTCCGACGGCGAGCTCGACACGCTCGGCCCGGCCCTGGCCGCCATCCCCGCCCCGACGGACAAGACCCTCGTCGTCGACCTGCGCGAGTCCGCGGGCCCGGCGCGGCGCGGCGACACCGGCCCGCTCTCCGGGCCGCCGGCCACCGGCCCGCGACGTCCGCGCAGCAAGGGACCGCTGGCCCTGCTGCTCGTCCTGGTGCTGGCCGTGGGGCTCTCCGGGTTCGCCTGGCTGTACGCCGCGGTGCTGTCCCAGACCACGACCCCTGGCCTGCTCAAGCTGACCCAGGCCGAGGCCGCCGCCGAGGCCCGCAAGTCCGGGCTGTCGGTCAAGGTGACCGGCACCGACTTCAGCGAGACCGTGCCCGAAGGTCGCGTCCTCGACACCGACCCGGACCCGGGCGACGGCATCGACAAGGGCGGCACCGTCGGGCTGACGATGTCCAAGGGCCCGGAGCGCTACGCCGTGCCCGACCTCGAGGGCCGCACCGAGGAAGTCGCCCGGCGGATGATCGAGGAGACCAACCTCACCGTCGGCTCCACCACCCGCCGTTACAGCGGGAAGATCGAGAAGGGATCGGTCATCTCGACCGACCCGGCGGCCGGCACCGAGGTCAAGCCCGACACGGCCGTGATGCTGGTCATCAGCGACGGCGTCGAGCCGGTCGCCGTGCCCAACGTCGTCGGGCAGCCGGTCGACGCGGCGAAGGCCGCGCTCGCCGACGCCGAGCTGCGCAGCCGCGTGAAGGAGAAGTTCGACGAGTCGGTCCCCGCCGGGGTCGTCATCAGCCAGGACCCGGGCCCCGGCACGGCGGGCAAGAACTCCGCCGTCCAGCTCATCGTGTCCAAGGGCCCGCCGCTGTTCGAGGTGCCCGGTGTGGTCGGGAAGAACGTCGGCGAGGCGCAGCAGATCCTCACCAGCGCCGGCTTCGTGCCGTCGGTGCAGCAGCTCCCGGGTGGGCCCGGCACCGTGCTGAACCAGAACCCGGGCGGCGGCAGCAAGCAGCCCAAGGGCGCAACCATCACGCTGTACGTCTTTTGACCTCACCGCTGGGCGCGCACGTCAAGGTCTCCGGGACCAGCTCGACCGGCTCGCCGCCCTCCGCCCGTCCTGACGACGCCTTTTGCCGCATCGGATGCGGAACAGGACTCCAGCCACGCTCGCCGGCGCATCCGATGCTCGAGAAACGGGCAGGCCCAGGTGCGGCCGTGACCGGCCCGCCCGACACGGGACCGACAGTCGAGACGTCGACCGACTGCCGCCCCGGCCCGGTTAGGCTCCCCGCGTGGTCGTGGTCATGCAGCCGGACGCCTCGGCGGAGGACATCCAGGGCGTCGTCGCCCGCGTCGAGTCGGTCGGCGGCGAGGCGTTCGTCAGCCGCGGCGTGACCCGCACGATCATCGGGCTGGTCGGCGACATCGAGACCTTCGGCGGCCTCAACCTGCGCGGCCTGCCCGGCGTCGCCGACGTGATCCGGGTCTCCGCGCCGTACAAGCTGGTCAGCCGGATCCACCACCCTCAGATGTCCACGGTGTACGTCCGCGGCGTGCCGATCGGGCCGGACACGTTCACCCTCATCGCCGGCCCGTGTGCGGTCGAGACCCCGCAGCAGACCCTCGAGGCGGCCGAGATGGCCAAGGCCGCCGGCGCGACGCTGCTGCGCGGTGGGGCCTACAAGCCCCGCACGTCGCCGTACGCGTTCCAGGGGCTGGGCGAGGCGGGCCTGAAGATCCTCGCCGACGTACGCGAGGCGACCGGGCTGCCGGTGGTCACCGAGGTCGTCGACCCGCACGACGTCGACCTGGTGTCGTCCTACGCCGACATGCTCCAGGTCGGCACCCGCAACATGCAGAACTTCGGGCTGCTGCAGGCCGTCGGCCAGTCCGGCAAGCCGGTGATGCTCAAGCGCGGCATGCAGGCCACGGTCGAGGAGTGGCTGATGGCGGCGGAGTACATCGCGCAGCGCGGCAACCTCGACATCGTGCTGTGCGAGCGGGGCATCCGGACCTTCGAGAAGGCCACCCGCAACACCCTCGACGTGAGCGCGGTGCCGGTCTCCCATGGCATGTCGCACCTGCCGGTCATCGTCGACCCGTCGCACTCCGGGGGGCGGCGCGACCTGGTGGTGCCGCTGTCGCGGGCGGCGATCGCGGTCGGCGCCGACGGGATCATCGTCGACGTCCACCCGCACCCGGAGGCGGCCCTCTGTGACGGGCCGCAGGCCCTCGTCGACGACGACCTGCGCGCGCTGGCCGCGGCTGTGCGGCAGCTGCCGCCGCTGCTCGGCCGCCGCCCGGCCACGGCGCCGGCTGCCTCGCCGACGCCATAGCCGCGACGAGCGGTCACGACCCCACGGCCCAGTCCGGGTGGTCGTGCCAGTACTCGAGGACGCGGACGTAGTCGTCCATCTGGGTGTACGCCGAGGCGTCGCGGTGCGCGGCGACCAGTGCGGCGACGTAGCGGTCCTGGGCGCCGCCGGAGTCGTCGGCGAGCGCGGCCGGCGAGGTGGCCAGCGGCACGGCCAGCGCGGTGGCGGCCAACAGGACGGCGATGGGTTTGCGGTTCACGGTGACCTCCCGGGTCAGTGCCCGGCGACCTGCCGGACTCCCTGCACCGTCCGGCCGCCCGGTGTCAGGCCGGCCCCCGCCGCGGTATCAGCCGGGTATCGGGCGCGTTGACGCGGTATCAGCCGCGGCGCATGGTCGGGTCGTGGCCGTCTCGCTGCTGGGGCCGCTCCAGGTCGATGGGAACGGGCAGCTGTCGCCCCGCGACCGGGTGGTGCTCTCGGCGCTCGCGATCCGCTCGGGTGACGCCCTCTCCCCCGAGCAACTTGCGGACGCCCTGTGGGGCGAGCAGCCGCCGGCGTCCTGGCCGAAGATCGTGCAGGGCTGCGTGCTGCGGCTCCGACGCTCACTGGGCCGGGACGCGGTGCAGACCACGACCGGCGGCTACCGGCTGGCCCTCGGCGACGACGAGATCGACGTACGGCGGTTCGAGCGGCTCGTGGAACGTGGCCGCGCGCTGGCATCCGGCGGCGAGCCCGACCGCGCGACCGCCGTGCTCAGGGACGCCCTGGCTCTGTGGCGCGGAGCCCCGCTGACCGACCTCGAGCGGTGGCCGGAGGGTCAGGTCGAGGCAGCCCGCCTCGAGGAGCTGCGGCAGGCGGCCGAGGAGGCCCTCGTCGACGCGCGGCTGGCGGCTGGTGAGGACGTCGTCGCCGACGCCACCGCCCTGGTAGCCGCCGGGCCGGTCCGGGAGCACCGCTGGTGGCTACTGGCGGTCTCGCTGTACCGCGCGGGCCGGCAGACCGACGCGCTGGCCGCGCTGCGGCGGGCCCGACGAACCCTGCAGGAGGAGCTGGGGCTGGACCCGGGCGAGGAGCTGGTCACCCTCGAGCGGGCGATCCTCACGCACGACGCCTCGTTGGCCGGGCCTGCTCCGGCCGCGCGGCCGGTCAGCGACATCTGCCCCTACAAGGGGCTCGTCGTCTACGACCGGGGTGACGCCGACTGGTTCTTCGGCCGGGACGACGAGGTGGCGGCCTGCCTGAGAGCGCTGCGCGCCACGCCGTTGCTCGTCGTGGCCGGGCCCTCCGGGTGCGGCAAGTCCTCGCTCGTGCGCGCGGGCGTCCTGCCGGCCCTCGAGGCGGCGCATCATTCGGTGACTGTCCTGACACCCGGCGCCGACCCGCTCAGCACGCTGACGGCGGCGGTCACGGGGACGCGCCGCGACGCCGTGCTCGTCGTGGACCAGCTCGAGGAGCTGTTCACGGCCGGTCACCACGTGGAGGTCGTCGCGGCCTTCCTCGACCGCCTCGTGGGGCTGGTGGCCGCCGGCATCCCGGTTGTCGCCGTCGTCCGGGCGGACCAGCTGGGAGGCCTGTCCTCGTCGGCCGCGCTGGCGCGGATGGTCGAGCGCGGCCTGCACCTCGTCGCGCCCATGACCGACGACGAGCTGCGGCAGGCGATCGACGGGCCTGCCGGCCGGGCGGGCCTGCGGCTGGAGCCGGGGCTGATCGAGCTCCTGCTGCGCGAGGTCGAGGGCGAGGCCGGCGCGCTGCCGCTGCTGTCACACGCCCTCGCCGAGACCTGGTCCCGGCGTGAGGGCGCGGTGCTGACCGTCGAGGGATACCGCTCGACCGGCGGCATCCGCGGCGCGGTCGCCCAGACCGCCGAGCAGCTGTGGGAGTCGCTGACGCCGGCCCAGCGGACCTCGGCGCGGTCGCTGCTGCTGCGGATGGTCGCGCTCTCCCCGGACGGTGAGCCGGCGGCCGCCCGGCTGCCGCTGTCCGTGGCGGCGCCCGACCTGGAGCGGAAGCGGTTGGTGGCCCTGCTGAGCCGCTGCCGGCTCGTGACCACGGACGACCGGTCGGTCACGGTCGCGCACGAGTCGGTCGTGCGGGCGTGGCCGCGGCTGCGGTCCTGGCTCGACGAGGACGCCGCCGGGCAGCGGATGCTGCGTCACCTCTTCGTCGCCGCCGAGGACTGGGACGGCCGCGGCCGGCCGGACAGCGAGCTGTATCGCGGGGCTCGGCTGGCCGCGACCACCGAATGGCGTGCCCGCACGAGTCCGGAGCTGACCGCCGTCGAAGCAGACTTCCTCGACGCGTCGGCCGCGCTGGCGCAGGCCGAGGAGCAGACCGTACGTGAACGAGCGCGGGCGCAGGCCCGCCAGAATCGCCGGCTGCGCGTCGCGCTGGCAGGCACCGCGCTGGGCCTGGTGCTGGCGCTGGTGGCCGGGGTCGTCGCCGTAGAGCAGAGCCGCGACCAGGCGCGCACGGCGCGCGCCGCGCTCGTCGACGAGCTGGTGGCGCAGAGCGTCGCGCTGCGATCGACCCAGCGGGACCTGGCGGCCCTGCTCGCCGTCGAGGCCTACCGGCTCAGCCCCCGGGCGAGCACCCGCGGCGCCCTGTTCGGCGTGTTCACGGCCAGCCCGGGGTTCGGCGGCTACGTGCGCACGCCGGTGCCGTCGTCGTCCGGGGCCGCCCTTGCGGACGGCCGCACCCTGCTGGCCGCCGGAGTCGACGGTGTAGTCCGGGTCGTCGACCTCGGCCGTGGCCCGACCGGTGATCGGTTCCCCGCGCCGGCCGGGCACCCGGTGCATGCCCTGGTCGCCGTGAGCGCGGACGAGTCGACGGTCGCCGAGGTGTCGTGGGAGCGCGGGAGAGGCGTGCGGGACGAGAGCGGGCAGTCGACGCTGGGTGTCTACGACCTGGCCGGCCGGAAGAGGCGCGTGCCCGACGTCGTGGTCCCGATGGACGTCGGTGCCGTCGCGGTCAGTCCCGACGGACGTCGAGTCGCGGTGGCGGGGTACGACGACGGCCGGGTGCTGGTCTTCGACACCGCCTCGGGCCGGTCGCTGCCCGCGCTGCCGAGCGTGGACTCCGACGCGGCCGGCGTGGTCCGGCTCCCGCCTGCCAGCCCGTCGGCCCGGCTCGCGGCACTCGAGCCGGCCCGGCTTGGACGCCAGCCGGACTGGACCGGGTGGGAAGCGCGCCACACCGCCGCGCTCGCCTTCCGCCCGGACGGCGCGCTGGTCGTCGGGTCAGAGGTCGGGCAGCTGCGCATCGTCGATCCCGCGACCGGCCGGGTGATCCGGCGGCTCACCGGGGCGCCGCCGCTCACGAGCAACAACCGACTTCTGCTCTCCCCGGACGGCTCGGTGCTGGTGTCGACGGGCTGGCGCGGCGTCGTCCGCTGGGACCTGGCCCGTGGCCGGCCGGCATGGGTGTCACCCCTTCCCGAGGACAGCTGCGGCAGCGTCGGGCTGCTCCCGGAGCAGGGCCTGGTTCTGTGCGGGGGGCGCTACGGGCGCGTGGAGTCGCTGTTCCTGGCGGACGGCCGGAGATCACCGGCGCGGTTCGACATGCAGCACGGCGAGGTCTCGGACCTGTTGGTCACGGCCGACGGCACGACGCTGGCACAGCTCAGCAGGTCGCGGCCGGTGGTGGCCCGGTGGGCGCTCGATGGCACCGGTCCGGTGACCCGAAGCCGGCCCGTCGCGGGGCTGCCCCTCGGGTACGACGCGTCCGGCGGCCTCCTGCTCACCAGCGGCCCGGACCTCGTCGACCGGACGTACGGCCCCTTCCCCGCGCTGCGAGTCGTGGACGCCCGGTCCGGCGCCCTGGTCCGGCGGATCAGCGGGTACGCCCGCGCATGGTGGTCGGCGCGGCCCGGCCACCTGCTCGCGTGGGACGACTCCGGGACCGGCTACCTCGTCGACGCGCGCAGCGGCCGGCGGACGCTCACGCTCCAGGGCGGGTTCGGCGGCCCCCCGGACGGCGCGGCAGCGGCCGCCGACGGTCGTGTCCTGCTCGCCTGGTCGCAGGACTCAGGTCTGGGGGTACGGCCCGTCTGGGAGGCATGGGACCTGCGGACCGGGGAGATCCTCGGCGCCGGCGAGATGCCCGGCCAGGTGCAGCTCGGCGGCACCACGACCGCGGACGGCGCGATCGGCGTCTGGTCCGGCGCGGGCACTGTCACGACGTTCCGGACGGCGACCAGGGACACGGTCGCCCGCCGCGACCAGGTGGTC